>JAHJSM010000001.1:300000-480224 GCA_018830295.1 Patescibacteria group bacterium
GGACTGGTGATTTTTCCTTTTATTCCCAACCCCTTTGCCGTTCCCTGAATAAACGATGTCTTCCCGCTTCCTAAATCTCCTTCCATCCCAATAATTAAAGCGCCCTCGCTTTTTGTCTTCAGAATTTCTTCCGCCAAAATTTTCCCCAACCTCTTCGTCTCCGCCGCGCTATGAGTAATAATTTCTTTGCTCTTCATTTTTTAAGTATAGCATATTTGACCCAAAACCAAAAAAAAGATAAAATAAGAAACATGACTTCAAATATTTCTCAAGAAAACACATTAGTAGAAAAAATGGATGTTATTAGGCGGCAAGCCGAAGAAAAAAGAGCGGAAGATTTGGCTAAAAAACTTAATCTTCCTTATGTTAATTTAAACATCACGCCAATTGATTCGCAAGACCTACTTATTATCCCAAAAGAAAAAGCCAAAGAAGGAATAATGGTTGTTATGAAAAAAGCCGGACGCGTTCTTCAAATCGCCGTTCAGGACCCTGAAAATACGAGAACGATTCAAGTTATAGAAGAACTTAAAAAACAAAATTTTGATTGTCATCTATTTGTTGTTTCTTTGACTGGACTTAAAAAAGCATGGAATCGTTATGAACTCATACCTCAAGAAACCACCGATCTTCGAGGGCTCCTTATTATCCAACAACAAGAATTAAACAAATTTGAAAAATCACTTGAAACAATTCAAGATCTGAAAAAAGCAGTTCATGATTTATCTACGACTCAGCTTTTAGCAATTTTAATCGCCGGCGCTATAAAAATGAAAGCGTCTGACATTCACTTTGAGCCCTCCAAAGACAACACTAAATTAAGATACCGCATTGACGGAATACTCCAAAATATTACTGATTTTCCGACAGAAAATTACCTTTCTCTTTTATTTAGAATTAAAACATTGTCAGATATGCTCTTGAATGTTCATGATATCAGCCAAGATGGACGATTTTCAGTTAGAATCTCTGATGACGATAAAATAATCAAAATCATTGATTTGAGAATTTCCGTTTTGCCGAGCGGATATGGAGAAAGCGTCGTAATACGGCTTTTGGGATCGTCAGCCGTAGAGTTAAGCATAAGTGATGTTGGTATCAGACCAGAATTATTCGAAACAGTTAAAAGTCAAATTACCCGTCCGCACGGAATGGTTTTAACCACAGGACCGACTGGCTCGGGAAAAACAACCACCCTCTACGCCTGCCTTAATTATATTAATAAGCCAGGCAACAAAATCATCACCGTTGAAGACCCGATTGAATACCGCCTCGCGGGAATTACTCAAACCCAAATCAACAAACGCAAAGGACAGGACTTTACCCAAGCGCTCAAGGCGGTTGTTCGCCAAGACCCAGACGCTTTAATGGTCGGAGAAATCAGAGATAACGAAAGCGCGGAAATTGCCATTCGCTTCGCTTTAACGGGGCATTTGGTTTTTTCCACGCTTCACACTAATGACGCCGCCGGCGCTATCCCGCGACTGATAGATATGGGCGTCAAACCATCCTTTGTTCCTGCGGCGGTTAATTTGATTATCGGCCAGCGACTGGTCAGAAAACTTTGCCCTAAATGCAAAGAGCCCTACAAGCCGACTTCTGAAGAAATAGAAATAACTAAAAAAATATTTTCTCTAATTTCTCCAAGGTCTGGCATAGATATTCCTAAAAAAATAACGACATTTTATAAGTCCGTCGGATGCCGCGCGTGCCATGGTTTGGGATATAAGGGACGACTCGGAGTTTTTGAATTTTTCACCATTAGCGACACAATTGAAAAACTAATTATTGAAAAAGCCACCTCGCTTGAATTAAACGCCAAGGCGATGGAAGAAGGAATGGTAACTCTCATGCAAGACGCGATGCTCCGCGTAGTTGAAGGAATAACAACTATTGAAGAAATACAACGAGTTATTGGTTCGCCTCAATATATTGAACAACTTTATGGCAAAGCAATTATGTCGATGTTGACCAGGGCGCTGGTTATTAGTAAAAAAGCCGACGATTGGGCGAAAGAACTAAATTTAGACAGGAAAAAAATACAAGCAAAAATTGATCAAGTTAAAATGGAAGAATTGGTTGAATGGTTATCAGCGGCCGCTCTGCAATTGAACGCCTCTGACATCCACATGGAGGCCGATGAAAATGTTTTCAGGATTCGATTGAGAGTAGACGGTGTTCTTGAAGAAGTGGCGGAAATCCAAAAAGAATTATTCCTGCCAATGGTGGCTGAAATCAAAGAATTGGCGGGAATGCAAATATCCGTCCATAAAAGAGCGCAAGACGGTCGATTTAAAATAGAATACCCCGATGGAAAATCGTATGACACTCGGGTCTCGGTTATCCCAAGCGGTTATGGAGAGTCCGTTATTATCCGCCTCCTTAAATCCGATGTCTCTGTTTTATCATTAAAAGAAATCGGGTTTAGAGAAGAACAATTAGAAACGATTGAAAAAATCATCAAATCGCCTAACGGTATTGTTTTTGTCACCGGACCGACCAGCGCCGGCAAAACAACGACTCTTTATTCAATTCTCTCGCGACTTAACCGTCCTGAAGTAAAAATCTTCACCATTGAAGACCCGATTGAATACCGCTTGAGCGGCGTCATTCAAACGCAAGTAAGCGTTGAAGAGGGATACACTTTTCTTGAGGCCTTAAGAGCGTTATTAAGACAGAACCCGAATATTATTATGCTTGGAGAAACAAGAGACGCTGAAACGGCTCAAGCGGCTATTCAGGCATCTTTAACGGGACACTTGGTTTTAACTACTCTCCATACCAACAGCGCTGTTGAAACAATCCAACGGCTGGTAAACCTTGGTATTAAGCCAACCGATGTTGGATCTTCTTTAAGGGCAGCCATCGCCCAGCGGCTAGTCAAAAAACTTTGCCAAAAATGCAAAAAACCAACTAAAATTTCTCCTGAAATTATGGCAAAAGTTGAAGCAGAGATTAAAGCAATGCCCGCTTCTTATAGGAATAAAATTAAAGAAATTAAACTATATCAACCAGGACAATGCGATGAATGTAATCAAAAGGGGTATAAAGGACAAGTCGTTTTGTTTGAAATTTTAGACGCCGATGAAGAAATAAGAGAGAAAATCATTTCTTTAGCCAGCGCCGCCGAAATAGAAGAAGCAGCCAAAAGCAAAGGGATGCTAACTCTCTACCAAGACGGTCTCTTGAAGGCGTTAGAAGGTTTAATTACTTATGAGGACTTAGAACGAACCGTCGGGGAATAAAAATAGCCCCCATTAGTCCGCGGGCAAAGCTCCCTGCCTGAGAACAGAGAGAAAGATTCTTCCGAGGAGCGCTTCAGTCGGAACCAAGGCGTCCAAAATCTAAGAGAAAATCCCAAAGAGTTCTATAGTAATATAAAACTCTATTACCCGCAGACTAAAAAGGGCTATCTAAAGACCTCCCTTAGGAGGCCTATATTGCCCGTATCATATCAGGTTAAGTAATCTTTGTCAAGTATTTTTATGCTCACTTCACCAACACAAACAACAGAAGACAAGTATTTAGACGCAGCTTTACGGCCGCGCGTTTTTGAGGACTATGTTGGACAGGAAAAAATCAAGAACAACTTGAGCGTTCTAATTGAGGCGGCGCAAAAAAGAGAAGAAGCGATTGAACACATCCTATTATACGGCAGTTCTGGCTTGGGGAAAACTACCTTGGCGCATATCATCGCTCGAAAGATGGGCGGCAACATAAAAATCACCTCCGGACCAGCAATTGAAAAAGTTGGCGATCTTGCTTCTATTCTAACAAATTTGCAGGATAATGACATCCTTTTCATTGATGAGTGCCACCGCCTCAATAAAACCATTGAGGAGACGCTTTATTCAGCGATGGAAGATTTCGCTTTGGACATCATTATCGGCAAAGGCCCGTCAGCGCGAACACTCCAATTGGAACTGCCTCGCTTTACTCTTATTGGCGCAACGACAAGAATTGGATTGATTTCATCTCCCCTGCGAGGAAGATTTGGCGCTACTTATCGCTTGAATTTTTACGAACAAGAGGACATAGAGAGTATTATCGCTCATTCAGCGAAAATACTCAAGATAGAGATAGATTGCGATAAGGCGCTCAAGATTATCGCCAACGCGGCGCGCCGAACTCCTCGCGTGGCAAACCGCCTTTTGAAAAGGGTCCGGGATTACAGCCAAGTCAGAGGCGACGGAATTATTAACAAGCAAACCGCCAAAGAAGCGCTGGCAATGCTGGAAATAGACCAATACGGGCTTGAACCAGCAGACCGTCATCTCTTGGAAGTCATTATCACAAAATTCAACGGCGGCCCCGTCGGCATCAAAGCCCTGACCGCTTCTAGCAACGAAGAAGCCGAAACCATCGCCGATGTCCACGAACCATACCTCCTCCAAACCGGCTTCCTCGCCCGCACCCCCCGCGGCCGAGTCGCAACCAAACTCGCCTACGACCACCTCGGAATTAAATGCGAAGAAGAAGAAAACAAACTGCGTTTTTAATTATTGATAAATGCGGTGTGTTTCGATTAAATAGAAACGAACCGTATTTTTGTCTATAAACCTAAAAACAATTCTATATCTATAGCCAACAGAAAATGACCAATATTTCTCAACTTTTTTCCTAAATTTTCCAGAAAGTTTATGGGTTTTTAGTCGTTTATCAAAAGGATTTTGGAGAAAAATATCTTCTTTTTCTCCTGCCAAATTTTTAATTTTATCTGGCAATTTTTTATAGTTTCTAATAAACTTAGAACTATAGAATATTTTTAATTTTGACATCTTTAGTTTACCTATAACCCACCGATGATTTTTATAGATATAATTATTTATTAATAACCTTTATTTTATTTTAATTATCTTAAATCTTTTAGAGAACGCAAAACCACGCCCTTGCCGGCGTCAAATTCTTTGTCCATTTCTTCCAATTCAGCCAAGAGATTACTCTCTTCTTCGTAGTCGCGCAAAATAGAGCGAAAAAATTCGCTGATACTGGCATACTTACCCTTTTTGACCTCCCGCCTGACCATTTTAGCCGTCGCGGCAGGCAAAGAAATATTGATGATATTGCGCATAGTTTTATTTTTATTTATTATTATTATTTTGCTGTAATAATCTGTATTACAATCTTATCAAACGCGAAAATTCTTGTCAAGTATTATGTTTAAAAATAAATTCAAAATAAAAATCTTCTTTTCTGTTTGTCTTGTTTTTGTTTTCTGTCTCCCTTCTCTCGCCAGCGCTGGCGATGTTGTGATTAACGAAATTATGGTCGGTCAAACTGGCGCGGCTAAAAATGAATTTATTGAATTATACAATTCTACTGAAAACAACATTGATTTGACAGAATACAAGTTAAAAAAGAAAACAAAGAGCGGCGCTGAAAGCAATTTAGTTAGTTCGTCCAAATTTATCGGTATAATACCCGCGCGCGGGTATTTTTTAATCGCCCATCCTGATTACAAAAATACAATCAACGCCGACCTCGCCTATTCGGGCTCCTCGTATTCTATCGCAAGCGACAATACCATTATTCTCTATAACAAAGAAGATACCGTTGTTGATAAGGTTGGCTATGGTGAAGAAGTTGTTGATTTTGAGAATCAAGCCGCCCCTAATCCAGAAAACAACCAAAGTATAGAGCGGCAACCAGTCGGATATGATTCAAACAACAATAGCGCTGATTTTGTTATTCAAAGCACGCCCAATCCGCAAAACTCGGGCGGACAAGAAGAGATAGGGACAGTCCCCGCAACAGGGACTGTCCCTATCTCTTCCGCCGTCCCCACTCCCGTCGTTAACAATCCCCCTATTGCCAATGCCGGGTCGGATATGGTCGCTCTAATTGGACAGGAAATACTATTTGACGGCTCCCTGTCTTCTGACCCCGATAATGACGAGTTGTCGTATTTTTGGAACTTTGGCGATGGCGCGACCGACACTGAACAATTATCCAAACATACTTATCTTTATCCGGGACAATATATCGCAAGTTTGCTCGTTAACGACGGAGAATTTTCCGATTTGGCTCTTGTGAGCATTAATATCTACAATCAATCAGTTATTATCAGCGAATTTATGCCCGCTCCCGAAGAAGGAGACGCGGAAAATGAATGGATCGAATTATTTAACCAAAGCGACCAAATCGCTAATTTAACAAATTGGCAATTAGACGACCAAGAAGGCGGAAGTTCGCCTTTTGTTTTTCCAGCAAACAGTTTCATTGCGCCTAATCAATTTCTGGTTTTAATCAGGCCGATTACAAAAATCGCCCTCAATAACGACAATGACCAAGTCCGCCTTATTTACCCCGACGGCTCTTTAGCCGCCGAAGTTGGATATTTAGCGGAAAAGAAAGAAGGGTTTTCAATCGCTTTTGACGGCTCTGAATATTTTTGGACAAAAACCCCCACGCCCGGTTCGCCTAATATTATTACCTCTAACAACCTAAACGCAAAAGAAGAAAATCTATCCGCCAACAATCCCGACCCTATCGCCCAACAAGCCCAAAATACGCCAGAAAACATAGTCGCGGTTAATCTCAATCAAAGCGAGAGTTTTTCCGCCCTAAACGCGCCTGCGGAAAATGTCGGAAGCATAGAAAACAAAAAAACAGTTCTTTCGGAAACAGTCAACCCCCAAAACCAAACCGCATCTCTCGCCCAATCCGCCCAACCAAACCAAAAATCAACCTTAATTCTAATCATCTCAATCATAATCTCCACCGCCCTCCTCGCCAGTTGGGGATTGATTATGCTGTCAAAGAGAAAATCACTTAATAATATTACGCATAATGAATAAAAATGAAATTATAACGCAGAATGCTGTAAAATATGTTAAAGAAAATTCAAAAAAGATAATACAAGAAATTGTTGGCGATAAAGCATCTTTTGGTAAAAATAAACTTTTTTCTGTTTCTGTTTTTATGGCTGGTTCACCCGGCGCGGGGAAAACAGAAATGTCCAAAAAATCAATAGAAATTATTGAACATGATCCCAACGCTAAAGCATACGAAAAAATCACTAGAATAGACCCCGATGATATCAGAGAAAAATTACCACTATATAACGGAAGAAATTCCGACTTGTTCCAAGCCGCTTGCTCTGTAGCTGTTGATAAAATTCACGATTATGTTCTTAAAAATAATTTTGATTTTCTTTTAGACGGGACTTTCTCTAATTACAATAAGGTAAGAGAAAATATCTACAGATCTATCAAAAGGAAACGGCTTATTTTTATTTACTATGTTTACCAAGACCCAGTAATCGCATGGGGTTTTACTAAAAAAAGAGAACAAATAGACGGAAGACATATCCCAAAAGAAGCTTTTATAGAACACTTTTTTAACGCGAAAGAAAATGTAAGTAAAATTAAAAAAGAATTTAAAGATTTAGTAAAAATCCGCGTCATAGAAAGAAACCTCAAAACTGACTATTCAAAAATTGGACTTGATGTTGATATTGATAATTATATTAAAATCGGATATACTAAAGAAGAATTAAATAAATTGTTATTATGGTAGATTATATTAAAAAACTGTTAAAAAACTGTTATAAATTTGGCAGAAAAGAAAAAGACACAAAGCCGCATTATGGTTCTTTTTACGCTTTCTCTAACTATTCTCCAGAAAGACAAAAAGAAATATTAACGCAAGCCGCCAAAGAAGCCAACAAAGAGCAAAGAGATTTGATAAACAGATACGATAAAACAATAAAGCCGATCCAAAAAGATTAAACTTTAATACGCTGATAATAAAAAGACCTGAATAGTAATATTATTCAGGTTTTTTATCCTTTCCCATTGACACCTCCTCTCTCGCGATAGTATTATGTAGGCATGAGCGGACATAGTCATTTCTCAACTATTAAACATAAGAAGGGAGCGACTGATGTGAAGCGGGGCAAGATTTTTAGCAAGATGTCCCGTCTGATTAGCATTGCCGCGAGAGAGAAAGGGAGCGACCCAGAAATGAACCCTCGCTTGCGCATGGCGATTGACGCCGCGCGCAAAGAAAATATGCCCAAAGAAAATATTGAACGAGCAATTAAAAAGGGCTCGGGAGAAATTGAGGGAGCAAGAATGGAAGAAATTACTTACGAAGCATACGGTCCTTCAGGCGTGGCAATTATTATAGAAATTATTACCGACAACAAAAACCGAACGATTGCCGAGATTAGACACGCCTTAAAACAACATGACGGAAAACTCGCCGAAGGCGGAAGCGTTCTCTATCTTTTTAATAAAAAAGAAAACGAATGGGAACCCAAATATCCTTTGGAAATAACTGACCAAAAAACCGTCAGCCAATTGGAAAAACTCTTTGAAGCGTTAGAAGAAAACGATGATGTGCAGGAAGTTTACAGTAATTTAAAGTAATTATGATTATTATCGGCATTGACCCAGGAACAGCCATTACTGGATATGGAATTATAAAGAGCGAATTCGGCCGACTGGAAATGATTGACTATGGATGTATCCGAACCGAAACGTCTTTATCGACAGCCGAACGACTTAAAGAAACAGACCTTCAGTTTGTTAAGTTAATTAATGAATATCAGCCCGAAAAAGTGGCCGTTGAAGATATTTTCTTTTTTAAAAATGCTAAGACCATCATTAAAGTAAGTCAGGCGCGAGGGGTAATTCTTTTCAGGGCGTCAAAAATGATGCTCCCTATTTTCGAACACACGCCCCTTCAAGTCAAACAAGCTGTTACAGGATATGGTCGAGCCGACAAAAACCAAGTCCAGCAAATGGTCAAAAATATTCTTAAATTAAAAGAAATCCCTAAGCCCGACGACGCCGCCGACGCCTTAGCTATAGCCATCTGCTGCGCAAATACAAATAGTTTCTAATTTTATGTCTTTTATCACCCAATACATGGTCAGCCAAGGAGTTCCTCAAGAGACGGTCATCCTTCTTTTGATGCTCCCGATTGTCGCGACGGTTATCGCTTTCGCGCGCCAAATTATCGGTATCAAGGGGTTTGGTATTTATACTCCCTTGATTCTCTCCTTCGCTTTTTTAAGCACCGGCCTCAAATATGGTTTGGCTTTTTTTGTGGCCATTCTTTTAGTCGGCACTGTCACAAGATATCTTGTTAAAAAAAGCCGTTTGCGTCTCCTCTATTTACCTCGCATCGCGATTGTTTTGTCTTCTGTCGCTTTGGCGATTTTAACTATTTTTTGGTTGGGGGCGTATACTGAAAAAACCGGACTAATATCGTCTTCTGTTTTCGCCATCTTAATTATGATTACTTTGGTTGAAAAATTTGTCTCCGCCCAAATAGAAAGAGGAGCGAGAAAAGCGGTTATTCTAACATCTGAAACGCTCATTCTTTCTATTGTCTGCTATTGGGTCGCCAGTTGGCTCTGGCTGCAAAACACAGTTTTCGCTTATCCTGTTTTGGTTTTTTTCGCGGCGATTATCATAAACATATTTCTCGGAAAATGGACTGGCTTGCGTTTTTATGAATATTTCCGCTTTAGAGAGTTAATTAAATATGTTGAATCCTCTCGGAAAAAGTAAGCATATCCTGGGCTTAAACGCCCGCAACTTGACTTACCTTCGGCCCTCTAATAATTTGAGGGCTGTTCGTATTGCGGACAATAAACTCACGACAAAGAGAATTCTCAAAAAAGCGGGCTTGCCCGTTCCTGAAACATTTTCGGTCGTCCGCCAAATTAAGGATTTGAGGGACTTTGACTGGGCGGCTCTTCCATCATCGTTTGTTCTTAAACCAAACCAAGGTCTGGGCGGCGAAGGTATTTTGATTGTTTACGGAAGAAAAAAGAAATTCCCTTATTCGTGGGTCAAGGCGGACCGAAGTCAATTAGACAACAGGGATTTAGAAAGCCACGCCTTAAATATTTTAGAGGGAACTTTTTCGCGAACAGGATTGCCCGACATCGCCTTTTTTGAGGAAAGAGTTAAACTTCTCAAACTTCTTAAGCCATATTCTTATCGCGGCATCCCGGATATAAGAATTATCGTCTATAATTCCGTTCCCATTATGGCGGAAATGCGTTTACCGACAAGGGAATCCGGCGGAAAAGCGAATCTTCATTTAGGGGGAGTTGGCGTCGGAATAGATATGGGCGCGGGCGTTACAACCACAGCTATCCATCGAGACCGTCTGATTGAATACGCGCCAGGAACAAGGTTGCCCTTAAGCGGAATTCAAATCCCTGATTGGAAGGATGTCTTACGGCTGGCAATTCATGCTCAGGAGGTAACTAAAATTGGTTTTCTTGGAATAGATATTGCCCTTGACCGAGAAAAGGGTCCTGTTGTCTTAGAGCTCAATGTCCGCCCTGGATTATCTATTCAATTAGCCAATATGTCGCCGCTTAATGAACGGCTTAAAAGAGTCAAGGGCTTGAAAATTAAAAACGCGAGCAAGGGCGTCAAAATAGCCCAAGATCTTTTCGGCGGCGATGTGGAAGAAGGACTTGAAGAAATTTCAGGTCGCAAAGTCATCGGCATCAACGAACCGATTGAAATTCTTGACGCGCGAAAAAACAAATACCCAACCATGGCGAAAATTGACACGGGAGCGTACCGAACAACTATTTGCAAGAATTTAGCCGAACAATTAGGCGTTATGAGCCAGATTGTTGGATATAAAAAAGTAAGAAGTGTTTTAGGCGCCGCGGAAAGGCCCATTATTAATCTTTCTTTTATTTTAGACAAACGGTTAGTCGCCGCCGAGGCGTTCGTCGCCGACCGTTCGGAAATGAAATACGACATTATTATCGGCCGTCGCGACCTGAAAAGATTTTTGGTTGACCCCGCGAAAAATGTTTTTATGAGAGGACAAAAATGATTATTAAAGACCTTCAAACATTAAAAGAATTTTTTAACCAGCATCAGCCGCTCATTTTTGGGGCGGGCGTTTACGCTTTTGACCGACTGGGGATGGAAAAAATTATTCCTGATTACCGGATTATCGCCTTGCGGCATAGTTTGGACACAAAATTAATTGAAGAAGATGTTAAAATCCTCTCTTTGGAAAAGGGTATGGGAACAAAGCACATCCAAGAGGCGCGCAACGCCACGACCGTTATTAGCAGAATTCCAAAAACAAAAGAATATATCGAAAAAATCGCCACCAAAAACCCAAACCAACTCGGACCTTTTGTTCTTGTTTATAAACCATCTAAAAAAATGGAGGAAACTTGCGAAAAAAACGGCTGGAAATTAATAGCCAATCCTTTTGGTTTTGGGAAAGAACTTTTGGAGAATAAAATTAAGTTTAGAGAAATTCTTCAAGAAATTGGCATCCCTGTTCCATCGGGCAAAATCGCTTCCATTGATAAACTTCACTATGGTCATTTAATCAATAAATACGGCCTGCCTTTTGTGATTCAGCACCCAACAAGAGGCGGAGGCAAAGGAACTTTTTTTATCAATAACCGCGCCGACTTTGAGAAAGCAATTGAAAATTTAGAGAGCGTCTGGAACGAAGACGACGAACAAAAAGTTAAAGAGGCGGACGAAGTCGTTGTCGCAAAATTTATTGACGGCCCTTCGCCAAGCATCGCCGGATGCGTGACTAAATATGGTATTTTAACAACATCTCTCCAGTATCAGGTTTTGGATATTCCCGAACTCTACAACCCAGAAAAAGGCTCTGGGCTTTTTTGCGGGCACGATTGGACAAGCTCGCATTTTTCGGAATCAGTTTCAAAACAAGCGTTTGAGTATACGGAAAAGATTGGGGAATATTTCAAAAAACTTGGCTATCAGGGAATTTTTGGCTTGGATTTTGTTTTAAATAAAAAAACCGACAAACTTTATGTCGTTGAATGCAACCCGCGACTCGTTGGGACGCTTCCAACGGTTAATATGGCGCAACTCCTGAATAACGAAGTTCCTATTCTTGCTTGCCATGTTTTGGAATTTTTAGGCGTTGACTATCAAATAGACATTGAAGCGGTCAACCAATCAATGCGTCAAGAAAAAAGAGGCGCCCATATGTTTGTCCGCAACTTAACCGGCCGCTGGGCAAAAAACCATCGTCAACTAAAAGCGGGTGTTTATAAACTAACAAAAGAAAATTCTTTGAAATATTTGAGGCCGGGCTATGATTTATGCCACTTAGAAAACAATGAAGAGTTTTTATTAGCGGACGGCGTTCCGTTAAAAAAATCTCATTTCAGTCCCAATCGCCGCCTCTGTCGCGTCTTAACTCTTAACTCGTTATTAGACGAGACAGATTACAAAAAATTAAACCCCTGGGCAACGCAAGTAGCCCAAACCGTTTACGGGGCGTTCCAAATAAAACCGGTCCGTTTCGTTAAAATTAAAAAATTCTTCGCCCCTAACTTCTTAGCAAAGGGCTAAGCGTCACTCTTTATCACAACTACATCGCCGTCTTGCGCGATATATTCCTTCCCTTCTGTTTTAATAAGCCCCTTTTCGCGGGCTTTTTCGTATCCGCCCGCTTCAAGTAAATCCTGCCAGTTAATTACATCAGCCCTAATAAACCGTTCTTCAAAATCACTATGGATTACGCCCGCCGCCTCTCGGATTGTTTTTCCTTTTTTAAGCGTCCAAGCGCGCGTCTCGTCCTCGCCAGTCGTTAAAAAAGTTATTAAATTAAGCAATTGATACGATTCCCTGATAAGGGCGTTGATTTGCGGTTCTTTCTCTAACCCTAAAGATATTCTTTCCTCTCCGCTAAAATCAATCGCCTCCAATTCTATTAAAGTATCCATTGTCAAAAAACGCCATTCATTCTTTTTAAATAAATCCTTAATATTTTCTGGAATTTCATCCGCGCCTCCGTTTAATAAATACAACCTCGGCTTCATTGTTAAAAATTGATGACTGTTTAATATTTTCGCTTCCTCTTCTTCCCAGTTTTGGTCAATTAAAACAAGTCCTTTTTCTAAAAAATCGCGCGCTTTTTTTAAAACACCGCCTTCTTTCTCTGCCTCTTTATCGTTCGCTCTGATTTTCTTTTCCAGCCCAAAAATGATTTTATCCGCCATCGCCAAGTCCTTCAACGCCATTTCTGTGTCTAAAATTTCTTTATCGTCCAAAACATTAATTTCCGTTTGGGTGTTAATAATTTTTTCGTTTTTAAAACATCGCAGAATGTATAAAATCGCGTCCGTTTCTTTAATGTTCGCCAAAAATTTATTGCCCAGACCTTCCCCTTGGCTCGCTCCTTTAACTAATCCGGCGATATCAATAAATTCCATCGTCGCATAAACTTTTTTCGCGGAGCCGCTCAACGCGGCGAGTTTTTCAACCCTCTCATCGGGAACCTTAACCACACCCACATTCGGGTCAATTGTGCAAAATGGATAATTGGCGCAATCCACCTGTTTTTTTGTAATCGCTTGAAATAAAGTTGATTTCCCCACATTAGGCAAACCAACAATTCCAACTGATAGAGACATATCCCCAATATACCATCAAAATATAGATAAGGACAGTCCCTCGCCGCGAGGGACTGTCCCTATCTTTCTCTATTTTTTTATTAATTTAATTGTTGCATTTATTTTGTTTAATTGTTGCATTTTGCAACAATTATTCTGACAGAAATAAAAAACCGCGCTTCCCGAGAGGACACCCCTCGCGGCGAGGGGTGTCCTCGTATTGGAGAAACAAATAAAAAAACCGATGGTTGTTTTGGTTTTTATGCCCAACCATCGGTTTATTTTTCGCGCTATGCGCCGTTATTCTGTTTTGTAAAGCAAAACGAGACCGACCTTATCAAGCCCGTGAATAGCAAAATCAATGATTCTATCCTCTCGCTCGGGATAATCTTTCTTCCACTGAGCATATCCTTCTCTTAATAATCTGTGGCTATGTCTATATATCGTCATTATTCCCAAGCCATCATCCTTATAAAGTCTTTCTTGTTTTTCTTGCGGTTTTTGTAATTCTGTATTCGCTGTTTTGGTTGTGTCAAGATAAAATGTAGCCACAACAATTATACCCAATATAGCTGAAACAACCGCTGCCCCAACAAATCCATACGCTACTACTGTTTTTGCCTTCATATCCCCCTCCTTTTTCTTTTTATATTTTTATGTTAAAAATACCACTCCCAAATTAGCACGAAAACCAAAACTTGTCAATAAAATTGGGTAATGTTGGCAGGAACGCCAAAAGAAATTAAAGGTCAGACCTTTCAAAACAACATTATCGCGATTGCTTATTATTTAGTGACAAACTGATAGAAAGGTCTGACCTTGATTTCTTAATTGAATTTCTTAAAATTGACAGCAATTTATGGTTTGATATACTTGAATTGTAATGCGAAAGAAGAAGAGGAAAATTATTAGGGCTCTTTTTAGATTTGCCGTTTTTTGCGGGGTTTTTTTCGTTTTGGGAGTTGTTGGGATTTTCGCCTATTTTGCCAAAGACCTGCCCGACCCGTCTAAAATGGAGGAGCGGCAGATTGTTGAGTCAACGAAAATTTACGACCGAACGGGAGAAGTAATACTTTATGATATTCACGGAGAGGAAAAAAGAACAATTATTCCTTTCGAAGAAATTCCCCAATTCGTCAAAGACGCGACAGTTGCGATTGAAGATGATAATTTTTACCATCATTTTGGCGTTGATTGGAAAGGAATTTTGCGCGCGGCCTGGGCGAATTTAAATAAAAATAAAATCTCTCAAGGCGGTTCCACAATCACCCAGCAATTTATTAAAAACGCCTACTTGGGTGGCCCCATGGCGGAAAGAACTTATCCGCGAAAAATAAAGGAAGTTGTTTTGGCGGTGGAATTAGAAAGCAAATATACAAAAGACGAAATTTTGGGATTTTATTTAAACCAAGTCCCCTACGGCTCAAACGCTTACGGAGTTGAATCGGCGAGCCAAACATTCCTTAATAAATCAGCGCGAGATATAACGCTGGCGGAAGCGGCGATTTTAGCCGCCCTAACCCAAGCGCCCAGTTATTATTCCCCTTACGGCTCACACCCGGAAGAACTTAAAAACAGACAGGAATATGTTTTAGACCGAATGGTTAAATTCAACTATATCACCGAGGAGCAGGCGAAAATAGCAAAAGAAGAAAAAATAGAATATGTTGGGCGATTAGACCTTAAAGCGCATCATTTTGTCGCGATGGTTGAAGAATATTTAGAAGAAAAATACAGCGGAACTTATGCCGATATTAATAAGGCGGGCTTAAAGGTTCACACTACTTTAGACTGGGATCTCCAACAATTAGCCGAAGAAGTCGTCAACGAAGGAGCTCTGGAAAATGAGAAAAGATACAACGCCGATAACGCCGCTTTAGTGGCGCTTGATCCAAAAACTGGACAGGTTCTCGCTCTGGTCGGCTCAAAAAACTACGCCGAAGACCAATTTAATGTCGCCACTAGCCCTTACCGACAGCCCGGCTCTTCTTTTAAGCCGTTCGCTTACGCCGCCGCTTTCCAAAAGGGATTTAATCCTGAAAGTATTTTATTTGATCTGCCGACCAGTTTTGGCAAATTCGGACCAGGAGAAGGGACGGAATACGCGCCAAACAATTATGACTTAAAATTCAGAGGGCCGCTCACGATGAGGCAGGCGCTCGCCCAATCCATCAACCTTCCCGCCGTTAAAACACTTTACCTTGCCGGCGTCAGCGAAACGATCAACTTAGCGCAAGATATGGGAATTACGACCCTTAAAGACAGAAAGCAATATGGCTTGTCTTTGGTTTTGGGGGGCGGCGAGGTTAAACTTATAGACGAAACCGCCGCTTATGGCGTTTTCGCCGCCGAAGGGGTTAGACATCAAACAAACTTTATTCTTAAAATAGAGGACGCGGAAGGAAATATTTTAGAAGAATACAAGGACAAAGCGACAAATGTTTTAGAGCAACAAATCGCCCTTCAAATTACTGACATTCTCTCGGACGAAGCGGCGCGCGCGCCCATGTTCGGCGCCAAATCAAATCTTTATACCGCAGACCTACCAACCGCCGCCAAAACAGGCACAACCCAGGACTACACGGACGGATGGACAATCGGATACACCCCACGATTAGTCGTTGGCGTCTGGGCGGGAAACAACGATTTTACGGAAAAAATGAAAAAAGGCGCGGCCGGTCTCTATGTCGCCGCCCCGATTTGGAATGAGTTTATAACAAAAGCGCATGAGACACAAAACATAGAAGTAGAAAATTTTACGGCGCCTAAACCAATCACGAGTAGCGCGATTCCTATGCTCAACGGGGAAATCGCGTATAATAATAAAGTTAAAATTGATAAAATTTCCAAAAAATTAGCCACAAATTTAACTCCTCCTGATTTAATTGAAGAACATATTTATCAAGAAGTTCATTGCGTCCTTTATTACACCAACAAATCCGCCGAAGACCCTCAATTCCAAAATTGGGAAGGACCTGTTTTAGAATGGGCGAGAAATCAACCCTGCGCTAAAGGCGTTTGTTATAACCAAAATCCCCCGACTCAATCTGACGACATTCATACAATAGAAAACCAGCCGAAAATAAAAATCACTTCGCCCGAGCAAAACGATTTAATTAGCCAGTCGGTTTTAACTATCCAAGCCGAAGCCGAAGCGTCTTTAGGGATTAAACAAACCGACTTCTTTTTTAATAACCAATTAATCGGTTCTGACACAATTAAGCCATACTCCGTCAATTTCAACATTCTCCCCTATCTAACTAATTCCTCCACCCAAACAATCAAGGTCCGCGCCTACGACACCGTCCTCAACAGACAAGAAGACGAGATAGAGATAAAGACGGTTTTTACGCCTTGATTGGCATTATAACATAAGTATAGCTAATATCTCCAAAGGGTCTGACTACTACTGGTTTTGTGTCGGCATTTAGTCCTATAATTACTTTGTCGCTGAAAATATTATTTAACCCATCTAAGAAATAGCGGGAATTTAATATTATATCCAAACCCTTTCCTTCAATTTTCGCTTCTAATTGCGACTTGTTTTCTCCAATATCTCCGCTCTTCGCGGAAACCTCTATTATTGATTTGTCGGGCTTGATTGAAAAATTAATATTATTATTTTTCTCGCTAAACAAACTGGCGATTTTAATATTATTAATTAATTCTGCCTTATTAACCACAACCTGGGTTATAAATTTATTTGGGATAATCTGTTGATAATCTGGGTATTGACCATCTATTAACCTGGAGATAATTTGAACATCGCCTAAATCAAATAAAACCTGATTATGAGACAAAATAATATCCACATCAATATCATCTTCCCCTAAAATCCTAATCAACTCTTGAACTGTTTTTTGGGGGATAATAATAAACTGCTTGTTTAATTTTTTATCATTAATTTCAATGTTTTTTTCAGCCAAACGAAAACTATCAGTCGCGGCTAATTTAATTGAATTATTATTAAATTCCATATAAACGCCTGATATTTCTGGACGCGATTCAGAAAAAGAAACCATATCCACAACTTGCGCGAAATTATTTTTCAAAACACTTCCTTTTATTTTTATTAAAGGACTGTCGGTAATTTTAGGAATAATTGGAAAATCATCAGAACTTAAGCCATTAATAACTGACTTATAATTCTCGCATTTAACCTCTAATTGGTTATTTTTTGTTTTAAGTAATATTTTTTTATTAGGCAAGTTATTCACAAAACTGCTAATTAATTTAGCCGGCACGGTAATACTGCCCTCTTTTTCAATCTTCCCGCTTAACCAGCAATTAATCCCTATTTCTAAATTAGTTGAAGATATTTTTAGTTTATTTTTTTCGGTGGATAAAAGTATATTATTTAAAATAGGTAAAGTTAAACTTCTGCCTATAATTCTTTCGGCGATATTTAAAACCTTTTTAAAATTTTCTTGAAGACAAATTAATTGCATATTTTTTAGTTTATTTTTTTATTTAACAACTCTTATAATTATTATAATTTAATTAAATTTATAATCATTATCATTAGGACTGTGGAAAACTGGATAACTTATTTTTTTGGCTTGTTTATTATATTTATTAAGTAATTTTTATTGAATAATTTGTGGATATTATGATATTTATTATGTGGATAAAATGTTAATTATATAGCCGTTCTTTGATTAAATCTATCTCCTGTTGAAAAGACGAATTATTTTTTAATGCATTGTCTATTTTTTGGCAAGCATACATTACGGTTGTGTGGTCGCGACCGCCGACTTTTTCACCAATAAAAGGATAAGACCCGCTTAATTCTTTTCTAATTAAATACATACTAATTTGGCGTGGTTGGACTAATTCTTTTTTTCTTGAACGGTTAATTAAATCACTAATATTAATATCATAAAATTCAGCCACTGTTTTAATTATATTTTTATAATTTGTTGTTTTTTGAGGGGGGTTAATAATTTGAGAAAGTATTTTAGAAGCGCCTTCTAGTGTAGGAATAGTGTTATTTAATTGAGAATAAGCGATGACGCGGTTAAGCGCCCCTTCTAATTCTCTAATATTTCTTTGGACATTTGTGGCGATATAAGTTAAAACATCTTCGGAAATTTTAAATTCCTTCTCTTTTGTTTTGTTTTTTAAAATAGCTATTCTTGTTTCTAAATCAGGATAACTAATATCAGCGATCATTCCTCCTTCAAAACGCGAACGAAGCCGATCTTCTAATGTGGAAATCGCGCTTGGTTGTCTATCGGAAGTAATAATAATTTGCTTGTTTTTCTGATAAAGATAATTAAATGTATGAAAAAATTCTTCTTGAGTTTTTTCTTTGCCGGCGATAAACTGAATATCATCCATAATTAAAACATCTATTTTGCGATATTTATCTTTAAAACTATCCATCCCCTTTTTTCTAATAGCATTAATTAATTCGTTGGTAAATTTTTCAGAACTTAAGTATTTTACTTTTTTAGGCGGATTTTTTTTTATTAAATGATTTCCAATTGCCTGCATAAGGTGGGTTTTACCTAACCCTACTCCTCCATAGACAAAAAGGGGGTTATAGAGTGTTCCAAGATTTTTAGTAATTGCTCTACCCGCCGCTTGGGCTAATTCATTAAAAGAACCAATAACAAAATTATCAAAAGTATATTTAGGATTTAAGTTTGTTTCTTTATTAATAGAAAACTCTTGAAAATTAAGTTGGCTTCCGATTGAATCGGGAATTCGAATCGTTTCGTTTTTAGAATCGTCGTTTATCTGTTTTGCTTTGCCGATAATAAAATTAACCTCTTTAATGTCGGTTGAATTATCGCGAAGAATTTTTAAAATAAGTTTATTATACTTATTTTCCAGCCACTCTTTGGTAAATCCATTTGGCGCGCTCACAGTAATTAACCCTTCTTTTTGGGAATCAATCTTGGTGTCTCTAAACCAAGTAATAAAACTTGCTTTAGAAATATTTAATTCAACCTCGCCTAAGACGGTTTGCCAGAGTTCTTTTAAGTTCATAATGATTATAAAATAATTTAAACTTATTATAGCACAAGCAAGAAATTTATAAAATACAAAAAAAGATGATTTTGTTAATAATATGTTAATAATATGTGGAAAAGTTTATTGTTGGATTTATCTATTGTATTTGACTATGCCTGTTTGAGGTGTTATCCTAAATTAAAAAAATATGTCTATTACTTATCAACCAAAAAAGAATAAAAGAAAGAAAACAAGCGGGTTTAGAAAAAGAATGTCCACACAAATGGGCAAGAAAGTTTTGTCTAATAGAAGAGGAAAAAAGAGAAAAAAACTAACCGCGTAATTAATTCGGCGCATGTTACCCAAAGAACATAAACTAAAAAAGAAAAACGATTTTAAGGCAGTATTTAACAACGGAAGATATTGTCAGAAGAGTTTTATTAAATTAAAATTTGCGAAAAACAACCTTCAAAAAAATCGCTTTGGGTTTATTGTGGGATTAAAAGTATCTAAAAAAGCGGTGGAAAGAAACCAAATTAAACGGCGACTAGAAGAAATAACGCGGCTAATTTTTAATGAATTAAAGCAAGGGTTTGATGTTGTAGTTATGGTTGACCCCGTAATTAAAGAAAAAATATACAGCGAGATTAAAGAAGAATTAGTAGGATTATATAAAAAAGTTATATGGAAATAATAGTAAAAATATTTGATCAAGTTCTTTATCTTCCTTTATTAAACGCCTTAATTTGGATATATAACATCCTTCCTTTTCGCGATTTAGGAATAGCGATTGTTATTTTAACTATTATCATCCGCTTTATTCTCTATCCTCTTTCTAAAAAAGCCATCCAGTCGCAAAAAGCGATGGCTAAGCTGCAGCCAGACATTAAAGAGGTTCAGAAAAAATTTAAAGACAAAGAAGAGCAAGCGAAACAGATGATGCTTTTGTATAAAAAGCATAAAATTAATCCAGCGGCTGGTTGTTTGCCTATTTTAGTTCAATTCCCAGTTTTAATCGCGTTATACAGAGTTTTTTTCACAGGTCTTAATCTTGAAAACATGAATAATCTTTACGGATTTATTCAAAAACCAGAAACGCTTAACTTTATGTTTTTAGGACTAATTGACCTTTCTCAAAGAAGTATTTTTTTAGCTCTTTTGGCAGGCGGACTACAGTTTGTTCAATCAAAGATGATTATGCCGCAAAAAAGCGTTGGGCAAAAAAGTAAGGGTTCAGATATGGCTTCTATGATGGGCCAGCAAATGATGTATTTTATGCCCATCATCACTGTTTTTATCGCTTGGAGATTGCCAGCCGCCCTTCCTCTTTATTGGGTAGTGATTACTCTTTTCGGAATTATCCAACAACATTTTACAAAAACATGACAAACACAAACAATATTATCAAAGAAACAGTGGAGGAATTGTTGAGAAAAATGAGTTTTGAGGGCGAGGTTGATATTGATTCTTTTAATAAGGATGATGTTTTAGCGAACATTCAAACCAAACAAGCGGGATATTTAATCGGGCAGTCGGGGGCCAATTTGGATGCTTTGCAATTTTTAGCGAGGATTGTCGTAAACAAGAGAAACGAAGAGCCAATTCATTTTATTTTAGATGTTAATTCTTATCGCAAAAGCAGAATAGAATCATTAAGGGATTTGGCTAATAATATCGCCCAAAAAACATTATCAGACCAGGTGTCGGTCACTCTCCGCCCAATGCCCGCTTACGAGAGAAGGATTATTCATTTGGTTCTGGCTGAAAATTTGGATATTAGCACGGAAAGCGTTGGCGAAGGCGCGGAAAGAAGAATTGTTGTAAAACCCGCGAATTATTAAGAACATAGAACATATGCTTATTAACGCTAAAAAAATTATTGGAAATAAAGTTTTTAGCCAAAACGGTTCTTCTTTGGGCAGAGTTACTGATTTTCAAGTGGATGTCTCCGGACAGAATATTGTTAAATATTTCGTTTCAGGGGACTTTTTTAATTTAATCAAAGAGCCGTTAATTATCGACGCTAGTCAAATTATTGAGATCAAAAAAGACAGAATTATAGTTGAAGACGCGGCTATTCCAGAGAAAGAAAAAGCGCCTTCTGTGGTTGAGTATGCTAAGTAGAAAAATAGCTTACAACACGATTATTTCGGCGGGGGCTAGGATTATTGGACTAGCTCTTTCTTTAATAACGGTTGGTTTAATTGCTCGTTATTTAGGACAAGTTCAGTTTGGCTATTACGCGACCATTTTGGCTTTCCTTTATTTTTTTAATGTTTTGGCGGATTTAGGGCTTTATTCGGTTTGTTTGAGGGATATTTCTAGAATTGGAGCAGATGAGAAGAAAATAGTCAGCAACGCTTTTTCGTTGCGATTTTTTGCCGGCTTGTTTTTTTTAGGACTTGCTCCTGTGGTTGTTTATTTTTTTCCTTATCCTGAACAGGTTAAAATTGGGGTTTTAATCGGGGCAATTGGTTTCTGGGCTCTTTCAAATCAACAGGTTTTAGTGGGTGTTTTCCAAAAACATTTAAAAATGGATCGGATTATCGCGGGTGAATTGCTTGGGCGGCTGACACAGTTGGGGTTGGTCGTTTTTTTTATTTGGCGCGATTTTGGCTTTTTGCCGATTGTCGCCGCTTTTGTAGGCGGGGCTTTAATTAATTTTATTTTGGTCTTTCTTTTTACTCGCGAATTTATTCCCGTTTCCTTTCAGTTTGATTTTATTTTTTGGAAAAAAATACTAAAAGAATCTCTGCCCTTAGCCTTGGCGATTGTTTTTACTGTAATTTATTTTAAACTGGACACAATCATGCTTTCTTTAATGAAGTCGCCTGTTGATGTCGGTATTTACAATCTTTCTTATAAACTTTTGGAAAGTTTGCTCTTTTTTCCGGCGATGTTTGTCGGGTTGATTATGCCCTTGATGTCCAGATACGCCATTTTTAAAAAAGATAAATTTAAAAAAATCACCCAAAAAACGCTTGATATCCTGCTAATTTTCATTTTTCCCATGATGGCGGGCATCTTTTTTCTTTCTTCTAAAATAGTTGTTCTAATTGGCGGCGATGATTTTATTTTGTCTGGCGGCGTCTTAAATGTTTTAATTATCGCCGCAGGTGTAATTTTTTTGGGAGTTCTTTTTTCCAATATAATTATTTCCTTAAAAAAACAAAAGGCGTTAACAGTTATTTATGGGTTCGGAGCAATTTTTAATTTGGCGGCCAACTTTATCTTTATCCCTAAATATTCTTATTATGGGGCGGCGTGGACGACTGTTTTAACGGAATTAATTGTTACGGCGATGATGATTTTTATTGTTTATAAATCGTTAAATTATCTACATTCTTTCAAAATTATTTTTAAATGCGCGGCGGCCGTTCTAATCATGATTTTGCCGCTCTATTTTTTAAGCGATTGGCATTTGTTTATTTTGGCTCCTCTCTCGGCCTTGATTTATTTCGTATGTCTTTGGCTTTTTAAAGGCGTCTCTTCGGAGGAAATAATGTTTTTAATCAAAAAAGATGCATAATTGGTTTCTCTTGCTAATCTTATACCTCCCCTTTCAGGTCGCCCTCAATCCGGCGCGCGGTTTTGATTTGTCTTCTTTGAGGGTTTTAATTGTTCTCTTTTTTCTTTTTTGGCTAGCGAAAAATTATAAAAAAATTTTTGAAACTATTCGCGAGGGAGTTTATCTTAAAAACATCCAAAGCGCGGGCTTAATTCTTTTTTTTGTCGCTGCTTTTCTGTCGCTAATTGGAGCGGAAAATGTTTTTTGGGGGTTGAGAAAAATTGTATTTTTTATGTCCGTCTTCCCGCTCTATTTTTTAACGCTTGCTTTGGTTAATAATTTAGAAAAAATTAAAAAAATAATTTTAATTTTAGTCGGAGGCGGCGCTGTTTTCGCGCTTGTCGGTTTGCTTCAGTTTCTATCTGTTTTCGTTTTTGGATTAGAAGGGGTCTATAATTTTTGGGCATGGAATGTTGTTCCAGTTTTTTCAGGGTTTAACTTTGGCGCGATGCTTTTATCTTACCCAAGCTGGCTGGTTAATGTGAACGGCGAGACCATTATGAGGGCATTTTCTTTATTTTCTGACCCTCATATGTTTTCTTTTTATGTAGGAATGCTTGCGCCACTGGCGGCGGTTTATTTTAATAGTTATATATTTTTCTTTTTAATGTTTGTTGGCTTACTTCTGTCTTTCGCGAGGGGCGCTTATTTGGCGATTATTGCGGCTTTTCTTTTTATGGGCGTTCTTTTTTGGTTTTTCGCTAAAAACAAAAAAGCGGCGGTCGCGCTTTGCTCGCTGATTTTGGTTTTTATTATTCCAATCACTCCAATTTCGGATAGATTTTATTCTTCCTTTGACGCAGATGAAGGTTCAAACTCTGGCAGGTTGGAAATGTGGCGACAATCAGGGCAAACGGGTCTTCAATATTTTTGGAGCGGGGTTGGATTGGGGAATTATTCTTCTGTTGTTGACTCGGGTTTTGGGTACAGAAATCCAATTACGGCGCACAATCTTTACTTAGACATCTTCTCGGAAATTGGGTTTCTGGGCTTGTTTTTTTGGCTTTTTTTACTCTTAGGAACTATTTGGCAGTTGTTTCAAAAGCTTAAAAAATCAGATAATACAAAAGAAAAGTACATTATTATCGGTCTGCTTGGTTCTCTTTCTTATTTTTTAGTCCATAGTTTTTTTGAAACGCCCGTCTATAACCCTTCGGTTTTATCTCTTTTAATGGTCATTCTGGGAATTTCCAGCGCGATCATAATAGCGCCCAATAAACAACATTAAATGTTAGTTTTATCTTTTCAAAAAATTATTAACTTTGGGATTTACTTGGTTGTTTTTTTAATTCCAACATACATTTTTTCTTTCAAAATTTGGCTTATTCCGACTAATCTTTTAGAAGCTCTTGTTAGTGTTTTGTTCCTCGCTTGGTTTATTGGAAATTTTAACAAAATACCTGAAATATCGCGCAGTATGTTTAAAAGTTCATTTTTCCCGCCGATTTTACTTATCTTTTTAGGCGCGAGCATCTCAACTATTTTTTCGGATGATATTATCACAAGCGCTGGGATATGGAAGAGTTGGTTTATTGTTCCTTTGCTGTTTTTTGTTGTCGTTTTAAACGCGATTAAAAATGGGAAACAGGTTCAAAAAATTATTTCATCCCTGTTCTTTTCTGGTTTTTGGGTCTCTTTAATCGCTCTTTTTTATTTTTTCAGTCATAATCTGACTTATGATGGCCGATTGAAAGCATTTTACGAATCCCCCAACCACTTGGCGATGTATTTATCGCCTATTTTGATTTTATCTCTTTATTTATATTTTGTTTTTGATAAAAAAATTATTAAATTTTTCTTGTTTGCCGCTCACTGTTCATTACTTGTTGTTTTGTATTTAACTTATTCTTATGGCGCGTGGATTGGACTGATCGCTTCTTTGTTTTTTCTTTTAGCGACGATAAAAAAACAGAAAAAGATTTTTTATTTAATAGGGATTATGTTTCTGATTGTCGCTTCTTTTTTCGCTTTTCAAATTAATAGCCAAAAATTTCAGGGAATGATTGATTTTTCTTATCCCTCTTTGTCTTCTCGTTTCGTAATCTGGCAAAGCGCTTGGGAGATAATAAAAGACCATCCCTTTAATGGGATTGGTCCCGGACTATTTCAAGAATATTATTTGAAATACCAAGTAACCCTTGAACCCTATCTTGAATGGGCCGTTCCTCAGCCCCACAACCTCTTTCTGGCGTTCTGGCTCCAAACAGGGTTACTCGGCCTGCTCGGATTTATTTGGCTCTTATTTAGGTTCTTTAGAATAAAAATAAACTCATTAGCCATTATTTTAATGGCGACGATGATTTGTGTTCTAATTCACGGATTAGTTGACACAACTTACTGGAAAAATGACTTGGCGGTTGTTTTTTGGCTGATTATAGCTCTAAACTACAAAGCAATCCGTCTCTCTTATTAATAAAGAAAAGATAATCTTCTTGCGGAGATAGAATTACCTTTTGAGCGTCATAACTATTTTCTAGATTGTCTTCTCCTTCAAAAATTTTAATTGCTTCTTCTGTGTCTGAATCAATTCTCCAAAAATCGTCAGAGAAAAGAATTTTGTTTTTGTAGTAATCATCAGGCAAAACAGCTGAAGACGATATTTTTTTTGGAATGGCGCAAAAAATATTTCGGTTATCTTGGCTCCAAGCGCACTTTTCGGGCAATGAAATAAAACTTAATTCTTTAATGGTTTGTTTATCCCAATCCATTATTTTTAATTTTAAGTTCTTGCCATCGCTGTTTGTCTCCGAAAAAAGTATTTTATTGCTATTGGGCGACCAAAGAACAGACATCCCGTATGCCTCGCCCAATATTTTTTCAATATTGTTGTTGGGCAAGTTAATCGCGTAAACAATGCTTTTAGCTAAGCCACTGGGCCTGGTTCTAATTGAGATTTTGTTTCGACTCGGCCATTCTATAATTAGGTTTTTCATTCTCGTTGAAAAAACATTAACCCATTCGGAACCGTCGGGGTTGGATATGCTAATATTATTATCTTCGTTTTGGGAGTTATAGTATTGGTAAGCGATTTTATCCTCATCGGGTGACCAGGCAATCCAGCGGACTTGCGTCGCAAGAGGAGTGGTTATCTTTGTGGAGTAGTCGTAAAGATATTTTTTTGGCAATCCTCTTTCATCAAAAATGGCGATTACTTTATCTTTACTTGGCGACCAAAGAATTTCCAAAAGGTCCGTCAGAATATTTGACGAAACGCGCGTTTGATTTGAGCCGTCAAAATCGGATTCAAAAACATTGCCATTATTGGATGAATAATATTTAATTTTTTGTCCGTCAACAGCCGCTCCCATTGCTGGTTCTTGAGAGATGGTCTTTATTTTATCGCTCCAATAGGACTGCGTTGCTTGTTCTGCTGCTCCATCAGATGGCTCCATTTCTTCTTTGAAGAAATAATTATAAATAAGCAAAAGAGTTGCCGACAAAACGAGCAAAACAATTAAAACTACGAGTATTTTTTTGAGAGGCATAATTTTGTGATTATAGTGTTATTGACCAATTGACTAAATTTGGATTGATTTTGCTTAAAATTAAATAAGCGGCGAGAATTAAAACTAATCCAGAAAGCGCTCCCCAAATGTATTCTTTGGATTTCTCTTTTGTTGTCACGACATCAGAAAGCATATAGGAAAAACCTCCAATAACCAGCCCGCCCAAAGCGGCGACAATGACAAAACCTATTCCAAATGTGTAAAGATATCCGATATATTCAGGAAATGTGACTTCCTTGCCAGAGACCACATTAGGCAAAGCAATTTCTATTTTGTAGCCAGCTGAAGCGAAATCGGCGGCAAACAACAAGTAATAAGTGATGACAAATAAAATTTTATAAAGATTTTTTTTCATGGTTTAAAATTTATTTCCGCGGTTAGGCGGGCTTTTTGAAGCGGATTGTTTTTGTTTTCCGCTTTGACGACTAAATTTCTCGTAAAAGAATTCACCAATTGTCCAATTTCAAGAGTAAGAATGTCAGGACTTTTCTCGTCTGTCAGAACGGCTTTTTCTTCGCCAAGTTCCCATTGGTAATTTAATTCCTCAATATTTTTAATGTTAAAAAAATATGGCTGAACGGAAAAAACAATTTTTTTATTAGAAGAGACCTGGTATTTTGGCGTAATTCCAAAATATCCGTTAAAAAGAGAGTTTGTTTTTAGAATAATTTCTGGCTCTTGCGGTTTAATCACTAAATAATAAGGTTGTCCTATAGTCGCTCCTTCTTGGTTTTTAATTTCTAATTTAATAGATTTTTTAGCGGAACTTCCTCCCATATTAAACCTAAAAATTTGTTTTCCCTCTCCTGAATTTTCGTTTTGAATACGGTCATCCAAAAACCAATTATAAACTAATTCTTGGGGATTAACTTCTTGAGAAAAAATATTAGCGACTACCTCCACGGAGCTTTCTCTGTCAGGAAGGGCTTTCCCTGTATAAGTGGGGTGAGTATATGTATTGGTTGACCAAGTAAGAACAACTTCTATATCTGAAGACTGTCCTTGAATTAAAGCAATAGGCAAAAGAAAAAAGACAAGAACTAATAAAAAATATAAATTTTTTTTAAAAATAATCATTTTTTTTGTTCAAAATACATACTTACCACAAAAATAGTCCAAGTTGGGGAAATATCGCCCACGATAGGAATAAGTTCAATTAGGAATGTTCCGCTAAATTTTCCGGCAGGAAACTTATGAAGGCGAAAATAGCACCAAAAACCAAGGATAAAAGCGGTCATCGTGTCAATCATTCTAAAAAAGAGCAAGTCCAATCCAAACCAATCGCAAAAATCATTCGCGAAAGCGATTAAGCCGATAATCGCGAACTCGGCGTCAGTAATGTTGCTAGAGGGCGCTTTTATTTTTTTCATTTTCTTTTTCTCTTTCTTCTTCTTCTCTTGCTAATTCTTCTTTTGCTTTTTCGATTTCCAATAATTGCGCTGGGTCGGATGTGATAATTTGGTCTTCTGTGTAAGAAGCGACTATTTGGATTGCGACATGTTTTGCTCCAACAAAGAAAATCCCCTCCCCGACAGCGCTTTCCAAAAGCATATATTTTTCTTGATTAGTTAAATTGAATGTTTCTTTAATAAGGTCTATTGAGGCGGGCGATTGTTTTAATAAAAGTTGGATAGATGAGTTCGTGACGATCGGCTTGCCATATTTGGATTGTATAAAATCGGCTACATCTTGTGTGATTGTGGTTAGTCCGAGATAATATTTGCGGCATCGCTTGGCAATTCCATAGAGAAAAGAAGCAGCGTCTTCGTGTTGCATCATCACCCACGCTTCGTCAACAACCATCATCCTCTTCTTTCTTTTTGTGCGGATAATGTTCCAAATATATCGCAAAATAATATACATTGCCAAAGGTCTTAATTCTTCTTCCATATCTCTAATACTAAAAACAACCAATTCTTTGTCTAATCTAACATTGGTTGGTTGATTAAAAAATCCCGCGTAACTTCCACTGACAAATTTTTCTAAGCGAACGACTAAACTTTCAGCTCCGGTCATTCCCTTTAAGATAGCTTGAAAATCTTGCATGAGCGGAGGAGCAATCGCGCTAAAATCGGAATCTACTGTAATATCTCTGGCGGCGTATGTCTCAGTCAACGCCTTATCTACAATCGCATCCTCTTCCGGTGTCAGTCCACCGAGCATAATTCTTATTAATCCAACCAAACTAATAATATTATTTCTTAAAATATCAGATGGCTTTTCGTCTGGTCCCGGAACGGGCAGGTCAAATGGATTAAGATAATGCCTAGAAGAAAGAGAAATATTAATAAATGTTCCATCAACCGTTTCAGCCAAATATTTATACTCTTTTTCCGGGTCAACAACAATAACATCGGTTTCTTGCATTAACGAACGCAATATCTCCAACTTTACGGAATAGCTTTTGCCAGATCCGCTTTTTGCGAATACGACCATATTCGCGTTTTCTAAACTGAAGCGGTCAAACAAGATTAAGGAATTGTTATGGCGGTTGATGCCGTAAAGAATTCCTTTACTATCGCTTAAATCAGATGAAACAAAGGGAAATGTGGAAGAAAGAGGGCTGGTGTTAAAGTTATTATGGACAAGCAATTTGTCTTCTTGTAGAGGAAGCGTTGAAACAAATCCTTGTTCTTGCTGAAAAACGGCTGGTTTGGCGTGGACCATCTGATTTTCCAAAAGCGCTCGGATTTTATTTTCAGCGCTATCAAGGTCTTTTGGAGAGTCGGCAAAGAAAGTGATATAAATCCCTAACTTAAATAAGCGTTCGTTCCCTTCTTGAAGTTTATCTCTAATATTTTCAACATTTCTTAGCGCTGACTCTAAAGCGGGATCGCGAACCTTCCCCTTTCCTTGCTGGAATGATATTTGAGATTGAATTTGCGCTGTTTTTTTTGTTAATTGTTTTAAGACGGCGCTTGTCTCAACTGGATGGATAAAGAGAGCGATGTTCATCTCTTGGTCAAGCGTGATGACAGGAGATAGCCAATTAGACACTATCGTTTGAGGGAAAGAGAAAACAAAAATTGTTCGCGCGTATTTTTCGCCGATTTGTAAATAATTAGAGTCAATCATCATTCCCGCAGGAGCGATTAAATCAATCGTTTCAGTCGGTTCTCCTGGGAGCAAGTCCTCCGATTTTGTTTCTTTTGTTTTTTTGAATAGGTTCATTGGTTTCTCATATCTTTAGATTTTTTAATTTCAGCGTCTTCTTTGGCGCTGGGGTTATACAGTTTATAAAAAAGTTCAATTAATTCGTCGGTTTTTAAGGGAATCGCTTTAACTCCCGCGCCGCGCAGACCAGAGACAACAAACTCTACTCTTTGCCAAAGGTCGTTTTTAATTTCTTGAAATTTTTGCTCTTTAGCGGAATGGTTTTGTTTACTTGAAAAAACATCAAAAAAGCTGGATTTTTTGACAATAGAAGGGCTATACGGAACAACCACATAAAACGATTCAGTCATAATATTGGTTAATTCGGTCAAGCCCTTAACAAAATCAATGTATTCGTAAGATTGCATTTTTAAAAGTTGATTTTCTTGCTTTATTTGTTTTTGTTCCAAACTTTCAAGATATGGTTTAATGTTAAATCTTCGCGAAGCGGCGACAATTTGGATTGAGAAATCAAGCGAGTTAAGAAAGTTTTGGTATTGAAAAATAATCGCGTCCTGTTCGTCAACAGACCTTAAAGCGAAATTTAAACTTGTTGTCATTAAAACAGCGCGCATCCCGCCATTTTTAAGAAAAATAACATCATCTCTAATTTCTTTAATCTCTATATGTTTTTGAATAGAAGCGGCGTTTATTTTTTCCATAAATATAATTTTGGTTTGACTGAATAAGTAATGAATGAATTCAGAAAATTAACAAAAGGTCGTCCATTTACTTTGTAAAAAGCGAGAGACAACGCGAGAGCAATAACCGGAGCGGCAACAATAATAAACGCTCCCAAAGTTAAAACACTCCAAAGAAAAGCGACTGCCATTGCCCCTCCTCCCAAATATAAAAATTGCTTCAATGTCAGAGGGCCTATGATTTTATCTTCAATGTCAATTAATTGTGGAACTTGAAATTGCATGAATTATGAATTATGGGTTGCTTTTAAATTAACAATATTGCCTTCTAGCTTGGGTTCTATTGTTCTATTTGGCGCGTTTTGCTCCTCTTCTCTTGGCCATCGCGCGATATTATGAATTTTTTTAAGTTCTTCTTTAACGGGCAGAAAGACCGATTGATTAACATCGCGCGCGACTTGGCGAGCTGTTTCTTCATTTAATCCGCATTTGTCACGAATTTCTTTTACAAATTCAGTAATATTTGTCTCGCCCAAAAGAACCATCCCGACAATGTAAGAAAAGTCCCAAAGTTGGTTTTTGCTTAATTTGTTTTTTTCAGCCACCGCTCTTATTTTATCAGCTGTTTCCACAGAGGGAATTGTTTCTCTTAATTTTTGCGGAAGTTGAAGAAATTTTAAGTACCTTTTTTTTAATAAAGGATCTGGAATATCTTTTAACGCTTCCATTTGCGTTTGGTTAAGCATAAGTTAAAAATTAAACTATCCCCAGCGCCTTTCCCGCGCTGCTTTCAACATAATTAGCTGTATCAGGCCTATCTTCTTTAAGTTTTTTCTTTTTTGCTTCATCTTGATATATTGGCTTGATGGCCTTTTCTGTAATATGGTTGGATAACGCAGGGTTGCTTTCATGTAATTTGGATAGCGTTGAGGGATTCATTTTTCCACCTTTTTCAGTTATGGATTTTTTAATAAATCCTTGAACCGCCGCTTGACCGGAATTGGGACTTTCTCCGCCAAGCGATTCAGATTGTATCTTTGACAGTCCATCCTTTGTGAAAGAAATATATTTTTCAAGCGCCGCTTTTGCCGCTTCGTCTTTTTTCCCTAAAGGAGCGGCGTTAAATGCCATAGAAGCCGCGATATCCGGCCTGGCCGACAAAAGATCTCCTTCTTGTCCGTGTCTTTGGGCGATTTTAATCGCTTTTTGAATCTCTTCGTGGGTATAGCCCGTCTTTTCGTTTTCCTTAAACGCTTTTTTCTCGGCTAAAATTTGAGCGATAGCCACTTTCGCTCTCCCGTCAACCGCCATGCTTGTCCGTTGAAGGTTGTCGGTGGTATAACTCTTGTATTTTTCTTTTTCTTTTCCTGTTGCCGCTCTTTCTATTTCTGAAAGAGAACGGAGTCCTCTGCCACCTTGCTTCATTAATGTCTTGGCTCCAGTTAATTTGCCCGTCCATCCCATTCGTTCGGCCGCGGCGCTCAACTTTTCTCCAGCCCAGCCAGATGGTATCGCGCCCGCTCTTAACGCTTTTCTCTTTCCCCAATCACCAGCTCCTTTTCCTGCGTTTTGCGCCATTTTTATTACTCCAGCGGCGCCATAAATGCTCAATTTTTGCGCGACGATAATTCCTCCAAAAAGAAATCCAGTGGCGGCTAAATATTGCATCAACACATTTGGTGAAGACATAAGACCATTCCAAAAAGTTTCTTTCCATCCTGTCGCCTCAACAATGCTTGCCATTTCATCATTAATAATATTAGAAAGCGAGTCGCTATTAGTCGCTTCAACCGCTAAATAGATAAAAAAGGCGTAAATAGGGGCGAAAAAAGACCATTTAAAAAAATTACTCCACCATTTTCTAAAAAGATCTTCTGTTGCGGGCAAAACCCACATAGCCCAAGCCATGGGCGCTAAAATTAACAAAATCCAAAGCGTAATCATTCTAACTATTAAAAAGAAAGCGCCTATGCCGACCGCGATTGAAGCAAGAAATAAAAAAACTACAGAGGCAAGCTGGGTAAAAATCAACATCAAAACCCCAGCTGCGCCGGCTGCTAATTTTTCTCCAGCATCGGCATTTTCATTTATAGACAAAGCGCTTGATACTTTCATAAGTTTTGCCAATTGCTCCGTAAAGCCCATTTCAGAAGTTACTTCCTCGTAAAAAAAATGAGTTGCGACTTGAGTAAAATCAATAATTACGCCACCAATAACTAAACTAAAATTAATCAAAAGGGCGGCGATAATAAGTTTTGGCAGTAATTTTTTTACATCATACGACTCTATTTTTAAGGCGGTCGCTCCAGCAATAATGATGAGTCCTATGACAAAAAGCATATTTGCCACATCGCGCGTAATTCCCCATCCTGTTTTCACAATACTAATATTTGTAAACTTTTCTAATCCAAAAGCCATTTCCAAAAGCATTGACGCGAGATAAAAAATGATGGAAAAAATAGAGGTAAATACAACGCCAATCGCGCTGATAACGCCTGAAACAACTCCAAAAAAAGCATTTTCCGCCCAACTTGCCCTCGCCTCCCCCGCGCTAAAAACAAAAATACCAAAAGCGCTCACCGCCAAAATGAGCGACAAACTCGCGATAATTTTTTTGTGTTTTAGAAAGAAGTTAGACATTAATGCAAATCGTCTTAATTATCTCGCGCTGCTGCCGCGAGGCGATTTTTTTCGTCAATACACGCAGTTGCTTTTGCTTTGGCTTCTTCTATTATTTCATTGGCAGCTTCTAATTCAGCGTAAATCGTGCCGGAATTAGGATAGGTTGGGTCTCCTATTTCTCCCGCGAGATCAGAGTACAACATTAGCACTTCCGTAAGAGCGTCATAAATTTCATCGGACAAGTCATCAATTCTAGTCGCTGTTTCGTTAAGATTAACAGAGGTTAGAAGAGGGTTTAATACTATTAAAATATCTTGGACATCTCCAATAACAACCTCTTTCGCGACATCAATATCATCTTGCGCCGCGATTATTTCATCTGTTTCTATTCCTGAACTTTCTTCGTACAGAGCTTCCCATTCTCTTATTTCAACAATTAAATCTTCAACGGAAAACATAGCAACGCTAACTAATGAAATTGCTTCGTTAGCATTAAAAATATCTTCTTCTAATTGATTAATTTCTTCTTCAATAGAAGGCAAGATATTATTAATAATTTCTGCTTTTGTGCTTGAAGCCCAAGTGTAATTATCTGCGATCACACCTGAACATTCCGCCATGGTTGTTTCCAAGAAAGGAATAGCGTCTTCATAAGCGTCATAGACCAAATTCCACGCGACCAAGGTTTCTTCTTGCTTCGGAATGAGGTAATCATCAAGCGTTTCTTCAAGAGAATTTAAGTTAGTTATTAATTCGTTGGCGGACGCTTCAGCCGTGTAATTGTCCTCTGTGTCTACGATTTCAGGCAAATTTTCTGATTCGCCCGTATCGCCGTATTTGGGCGAAGGCACAGCATCCGCCTGAAGAAGCCCTTTGCCTTCGGTAAGAATTCGGTTAATTAAAGCGTCGGCGATTGCTTGGATATATACCGCGTAAGGTCCTGTTTTTGACAATGCCGCTCCTATATATGTGTTCATTTTATCAAAAGCGGTAGTGACTGATTTACTGGCAACATCCTTTACCACCGAAGCAGGAGTATTGATTTGGCATATTTTAGAACAAGGCGCGGTGTATCCTGCTGTAGTAAACCCTTTATTATTTGGGTCTGGCTGGCAATCACTAGGCAGAGACGGCGAACCCCAGACATCTGTTTGCGTTTCAACTAAATCTCCATCCGCGCTATACCAATAGCAATCCTTGGGACTTAAAAATCCTTCGCCCATTTCTAAATCCTTTTGCGCGTTATTTATTTCTTGCGTCATAACTCTTACTTTTTCGTCTTTGGCGAGTAGATAAGCTCCCGCAAAAGTGTTTTGCGGTTTCGTCAATTCAATCCATCCCTTCCATCCGCCGGTCGTAAAGTCGTCATAAAAATCATCTATATTATCCACAATATCCGTAAGCGTGCATTCGGCTTCGGTTTCAAATGTTGGCACATCCCTTAAAGCGATTTTTATATCCAGATCAAACGGTTCGCAAAGCCACCCCGCGCCTAAATATTGGTCAACAAAATTTCCACCAGCGTTATTAGCCGCTCTTCCTAGCCAATCATCCAGCCCTTCAGATAAAAATCTTGGTTCTGTCCCGTTTTGAATCCACGCGGTAATATCGTTCGTTAATTGGGCGAGTATTTGATGCAAAAGGACATTCAAGAGAACCGCGGCCGCCCAGGTAATAAGATCTTGCGCTTTCTTCCAAATAGTCCAAGCCGCTATTGTTTTTAAAGAAAGATCGGACAATTTGTCGTACGAGCTTTTGATATAATTCCACACATTGTCCAATACGGTTTGGAAGACGGTTGTCCATGACAATGACTCGGTATTTGTAACGGGTATTGCCGCCGCTTTTTTAGGAATAAGAAAAACTGCTCCCATTACTGAAAAAAGCAAGCAAACAATTAAAGCTGTGGAAGTAAATTTTTGTAAAATTGTTTTTTGAAAAAATATCATTTTTGACGACTTTCTAAATCTACCACTATCTCCTCAATCAAACTGCGTAAGTTTTTAGCAGTTTCTTCAAATTTTTTCAAAATAAGTATTCCCTTAAGAGGGTCTTTTTCATGTTCAGGAATATGCTGATAAACTTTAGACATTGACCAAAAAACAGAAAGCGTCTTTTTGTGAATATCAACCCAGTCCAAAGGAATTGGCTCGTTTAATATTGCTTGGTATGATTGTAAATAACTTTCCGCCAAGCAATCAGCTCCCTCAAAATTATTTGTTTCAATAAATTTTTGAATAATATCGGCATCGTCCCCAATGCTTACTATTGGGCATTTCACGATATCTTTTGTCCTGTCTTGAAGTCGTCCGGCATAATTGCGAATAGCGTCTAAATTATTCTCTTTTGTGGTTTGGAATTCAAAACCTTCCTTTTGGTAAGAAGGGATAAACTCTGATAAAAAATTAGCGGAGGATTTTCGTAGGGCTTTAGCGACATTTTCATCTGCCGCTTCTTCAACTGTTTTTTCTAACAAAGCGAGATCTTGAATATTGGGCAAACCAAAAGAATCATTGCTCATTTGTTTGCCTATAAGATAAGTCAACATTTGGCTTAAATTTCCAGGGTCTGGTCTTTCCATTTTTTTGCTGTCGCTTTTATCCGCGCTCGCTAATTTATCATCAGGCGCTTTTTTGAGTGGGTCGTATCCGGAGGCAACTTCTTCTCCGTCCGAATAACCGTCTCCATCCGTATCTGGATTGCGAGGGTCTGTTTTATGAATTTTTTCTTCCCAGTCATCTAACCCGTCATGGTCTGGGTCATTAGTCATGCTTTCAGCGCTTAAATTTTGGGTGATAAGTTGTTCAAGAAAATTAGCCCGGCTTGATTTGCTTTTCAAAACCAAATATCCGCCGACGGATATGCCCGCTAGCAATGTCAAAACGACCGCAATGATATAAAACTTTCTTTTAAACTGGTTCATTGATAGTATTATACAATACTTTACAGCATTTCCCAAGTTCGTTCTTTTTACTTATCCACAGCGTGACAAGGAAAAATTCATTTTTGGGTCGCGGGGCTTGACAAAACATTGCTCTTGCGGTTATAATAAGGAAAATAAATTTTCTTTAACATTTTACATAAGGAGGCGGAGACAATGGATAGATTAATAAAAAGATTTTCGTTTTTAGTTTTTTTGGCGCTTTTGCCTTTAGTAATAACGGGCTGCGCTGAAACACTTCTTGCCACCAGTTTGGGAGTAGCCGCGTGGCAAGGACATCGGATAGAAACTGATGCTGACGCGGAAGATGTGGCTAAAGTCGACATAGATCAGACCGAAACGGCGGCGATGGCGGTTGCTGAAGAAATGGGAATTACCATATCAGGAAGAGAACAGGAAAAAATAGGAGAAGTTTTGCTTATCGGAAGTTCGCCTCGTCATGAGAAAGTTCATATTATCCTTTCGTCGTTTTCTAATAAAATGACGAAAGTTCAAGCCAGGGCGAGAAAAAGCAAAATAGGTATCCCTTTTACTCGTAACAAGGACTATACTTACGCGGAAGAAATCGTTAAAGCGATTAAGGAAAAATGTCGCGGTGGAACAATCGCTAATAAAGGCGATTCTGATGTTGTTGACGCAGTCACAGGGGCGACAATTCAAATCAGCAATATCCGCGAAGGACCGGGCGCGAATTACAAAATTGTCGCGGTCGCGCCGAAGGGCGCCGAGTTAATTTTCCTCAATGAAGAGGGAAATTGGCTAAAAGTTAAATTAGTAAAAACTGGACGAATCGGGTATATTTACAATACTCTTGTTCGTCCAAACGGGATTTAATGGAATCGGTTAATAGGCGCTGGGATTCAAAAAAATCATCCCAGCGCTTTTTCATTTTCTATTTTTCTTGACATATTCATTAAAATACTGTATGACTAAACCAGTAACTTAACAACTAAACTTAAGAAAAGGGGGTATAGATATGAAAAGATTAAGATTTTTGACAATAGCAGCAATAGTGGCAATGGCGCTTTTCCCAATTTATTGTTTCGCGGGAGGTCTCCCCTCCCCAAAGCCGGGGATGGTTATTATCGCGAACGCGACAAAAGCAGATAGAGAAATATGGCTTTTCGCTGGCTCTTACGGCGTTGACGACCTAAAGACCTGCGACGAAAGAGGGAATCAGGTCTTTGCTGTTTCTCCTTTGAAATTGCTTCAAATAGGAGGAAGAGACCTTATCTTCAAGTCGGAGGAAATTATTTCTCCCCAAACGCGAGGACAATGGAGGAGTAATTTCATTCTTCCTTGTAGTTATATGAGATTTAAGGGCGGCAAAATGGCGAGTCAAACGGCTGTTGTTTATCTCAAGCCGAACAGTCGCTATACTCTTTATGTCCGCGACTTGCGGGTAAACGGCGCGTTTTTAGGCGAGAGGGCGATTTTTGTTAAGACAAGTTATAACGCCACTCGTGATTCGTGCAAATCCTACCTCGGAACAATTTGGGCAGACGAAATCATTGACTTGCCCGATGTCGACACAAGCGGTCCAGCGAGATTCGGAATTAAAATCCAAATTGAACCGTAAAAAAGGAGGTAAAAAATGAAAAGCATTCTCGTGATATTTTTTCTTGGTTGTTTCGCGGCGTGCGCTTATCAGTCGCCACCAATCATATACAAATCGCAAAACCCGAGGATTGTTATTAAAGAAATTCCTACAGGCGAAAAAGCAGAACAGAAGGAAGAATTTTTTGAGACATCTTATGTTTATCCAGACCTAACGAGGGGATGTATAGAAAATCAGGCGTTCCCGTATATTCCGAAGGTTTTTCTAATAGCAAACGGGCAAAGAATTACCCTAATCGGACCAGAAACAGGTCCGCCAGAATTCAATCCAAACGAAATCAGAGAATTCAATCTTCCTCCCGGCGAGCACTTTCTCCACATTGAGAGATGGCAATATTTTTCCGCCTACGGAGGATGGAAAAAAATTCCAAAAACGGAAATAATTAAAGTTTCAGTCGCTCAATTTAAAGAGGACGATTTAAGCAGATGGGCGACCGAGTACTACGGCTGGCGCGTGATTGTCTATGACAAGCGCACAACCGTTTACGGTGGGTACCAATAACAGGCGATTAAGGGACAGTCCCTCGCGACGAGGGACTGTCCCTGTCATAATCTTTAGCCCTGATTTGGCAGAATAAATCAGGGCTTTTTTTATTTTCTTATTTGGCAGTTTTAAACAAAGGTGATAAAATTTAAATCCAAGGTCAGATCTCAAGTGTATAATTGAGATTATAGAATATGTCATCTTTTTCCCTTAAAATTATCGCCGTAATTACTATGGTCGCGGACCATGTCGGTTTTTTGTTCTTTCCTCATATATTATGGCTAAGAATTATAGGAAGAATTTCATTGCCAATTTTTGCGTTTCTTATAGGCGAAGGCTATGAAAAAACGAGCAATGTAAAAAAATATTTTTTTCGTCTTGCAATATTTGCCCTTATCTCTTTTGTGCCGCATTATTTCCTTTTTAAGGTCGGCAGCGCTCCGTACTCAGGAGGATTTAATATATTTTTTACGCTTACCGCTGGATTATTAGGACTAATTGCATTAAATCGATACTCTACTTTTACGGGCATAACCGCGCTAATTGGGATAGCAACAGTTGCAGAGTTGCTGCGGTTTGATTACGGAGCATACGGAGTGCTCCTTATCTGCGCTTTGCGCGGGTTTAGACGCCACAAGATTAGAGATATTGCTTTTGTTGTTATTTTAATCGCGATTTCAGTCTCATTCAAAATTCCACCTGGAACAAATTCACTGCAATATTTTTCTCTATTTGCTTTACTCCCTATTTTTTTCTACAACGGCGCTCACGGTATGCGTTTTCCCCGCATGTGGTTTTACTGGTTCTATCCGGCGCACATTCTAATTCTTATATTCTTAAAAATTTATATGTAATAATCCAATCCAATCTTCAATCGTTAACCTTTCGGCCCTGATTTGAACATCTAAACCAAGTTCAATCAGGGCTTTTTTTATTTCCTCTTTATTAATTTTTAGCTTTTCCGATAAATTATTCGCCAACTGCTTGCGCGGTCTGGAAAATCCCGCTTTAACTAAGCGGAAAAATTTTTTCATATCAATATCTTTTGGCTTGCGGATATCGCTAATTTTGACAACAGCCGAATCAACTTTTGGTTTGGGCCAAAACGATTGTTTTGGAACATCATAAAGAAGTTCAGGACGGCTATATATTTGAACGGAGACCGAGAGCAGGGTCATTTTACCTTGTGAGGCGCATATTCTCCGCGCGACTTCTCTTTGCATTAAGAAAATAATTGTTCGCGGAGGATTTTCCGATTCCAGCAATTTTCTAATAAGAAAAGAAGTTAAATAATATGGAATATTAGCGACAATTTTGTAGGGCGCGGAGATAATGGGGGCTGCCCCCGCGGCGGGGGCAGCCCCCATTATCTTCAAAATATCACCAACTATAATTTCTACATTATCCAAATCGCCCAAATTTTCTTTTAGTATCTCGGCGACTTTTTTATCTTTTTCCACGGCGATTACTTTTTTCGCTTTTTGGGCTATTTTCCTCGTCAAGGCGCCTAAGCCAGGTCCGACCTCCAGAACAATATCCTCCGAAGAAATTTCGGCCGCCTTAACCATCTGGTCAACCACTCCTTCGTCAACCAAAAAATTCTGCCCCAGGACTTTGTTGGGACGGATGTTGTATTGTTTGAGGAGTTTTTTAATATTATTTTTAGTTTTCATATCTATATTCTACCAATTCTTCCGGAATGTTGGAAATAAATCGCGAGGGCGGGTTCGCCATCGTTTGTCCATAGAGGCATCGGCGCGCGGCGAAGGTTAGATACGCCTTTTGTTTGGCTCGGGTAATTCCGACATAGCAGAGCCGCCTTTCTTCTTCTATTTGTTCGGTCGCCAGCAAACTTCTTGAATGGGGAAAAATTCCTTCTTCGCAGCCGACAATAAAAACAACGGGAAATTCCAATCCTTTAGCGCAATGGAGGGTCATTAAATTGATTATTCCCTTCTCTCGCGAGAGTTCATCCGCCCCAGTGAGCAAAATAATTTCTTCTAAAAATTGTTCTAGTCCTTTTTCTTTTTCAAGCGAATCATATTTGCCAGCAATCGTAAGGAGTTCTTGAATATTTTCCCATCGTCTCTCCCCTTCTTCCGTTGTCGGCGAAATCTTTCTGACATAATTTTCGTATTCGGTCTTGTTAATAATTATTTTAATCAATTCTGTCAGCGGTTCTTTTTGGCTCGCGTCTTTGAGTTCGTTGATTAGTTGAGCGAAATTTTTAATTTTGGCGTTTTTGCTTTCAAAAACCATGCTCGCTCTATCGGAAATTTCCTTTTGGACGGTAATTTTGCCGATGCCTCGCGGCGGAGTATTGATAACTCTTTTCAATCCAGCCAAGTCATCTGGGTTGGAGATTATTTTCAAGTAAGCCAAAATGTCTTTAACCTCTTTTCTTTCGTAAAACCTGACAGAGCCAACAATTTTATAAGGTAAGCCCGCCTTAAGAAATGCCTCTTCAATCGCGCGTGATTGGGCGTTGGTTCTGTAAAGGACAGCAAAGTCGTTTAAATTAAGCCCTTCCGCGCTCATCAATCCCACTATTTCCTCAATTAAAAAATCGCCTTCTTCTGTTTCGTTATTTGTTTGAATGATATTAATGAGCGCGCCTTCTGGATTTCTGGTCCAAAGTTTTTTTTCTTTGCGTTGAGTGTTTTTGGCAATAATGTGATGGCTCGCTTCTAAAATATTTTTAGTTGAACGATAATTTTCTTCAAGCAAGACCAATTTTGCTTCAGGATAATTCTTTTCAAAATTAAGAATATTTCTAAAATCAGCTCCGCGCCAACTATAAATACTTTGGTCAGTGTCGGCGATAAACCAAAGATTTTTGTGCTTTTCGGCAAGCATTTTTATGAGCGCGTATTGGCTAAAATTCGTGTCATGCGCCTCGTCAACCGAAAGATACTGCCATTTGTTTTGGTATTTTTCCAAAACCGATGGGTTTTCTCTCAAGAGTTTTTCGGTCAGCATAATTAAGTCGTCAAAATCAAGGGCGTTGGATTTTTTGAGCGCCGCTTGATACGCTAAATATATTTTAGCGACGGTTTTTGGAAAATATTCTCGCGCTTGTTCCGCGTAAGAGTTGGCGTCTATTAATTCATCTTTGGCGCGCGAAATCGCCGCTTGAACGGAGGCGGGTTTGAATTGGTCAGGGCTAATTTCCAAGTCCTTAATTGCTTTTTTAATTAAAGAAAGTTGATCGGTCGTGTCATAAATAACAAAATTATTTTTGTATCCCTCTTTACCGTCAAGAGAAAGTTTGCCGATGTCTCGTCTCAAAATTCTTAAACAAATAGAATGAAAAGTGCCGATAGTGGGTTCGGGGACAGTCCCCTTTCTTGGGGACTGTCCCCAGTCGTCAAGTAATTTCCTTACCCGATCCCTCATTTCTTCGGCGGCCTTGTTGGTAAAAGTAACGGCTAATATATTTTCTGGGTAAATTCCTTTTTGAATTAAATAAACAATGCGATGAGTCAGGCATCTTGTTTTACCCGAACCAGGACCCGCGATAACTAAAACCGGCCCCCTTGTCGCGGCGGCCGCCTCCCTCTGTTTTGGATTGAGAGATGATAAAATATCCATTGCTAATTTACTCAACTTCCCGCCAATTCTCGGCGCGGCGGCTGCCTCCTGGTCCGCTGGTGAAATTAACATTTTCTAAGCCCGTTTCATAACTAATAACCGCGTTGTTATCTAAAGCAATCTGGTAGGCGGTCGCTTCTCTGATTAAAATATTGTTATGCAAATGGATTAGGCCTTGCGAAGCGTAGAAAATCGCTCCCTGGGCGTTATTACTCACATCAACGGCTGGACTAGCTATATCCAAAGAATTATTAGTAGAAAGAAGCATAATAAAGCTTCCTTCTTGTCCCGAGCCCTGTAAATTGGCGTTGTTTCCCACAGTAATTCTGCCATCGCTAATAATTATTCCGCTCGTTGAGCCAAAACTATCGTCTAATTTAACTGTCGCTTTATTTCTGATAATAATATCTCCTTCCACATAAATCAATCCCGTAATGTTCAAAATAGAACTGTTGTCAATAATCATATTACCCGTAATTTTAATCGGTCCTAAAGAATCCGCTCCTCCATCAAGAAGGTAATCGCCAGAAAATGTTTCGCTCTCCGCCCCGTCGTTTTTCCAATTGTCTATTTGCTCTTGAGAAATAGGTAGGTCTTTGGCTTCAATTTCATTAGGTCCCATATCTTCAGAACTTCCGTAATCGCAATTAACAATACTGCCGCCTGAAACATAGTGGAGAACGCCCGTAATGTCAGAGTCCTGACAGGAATGCGTATAAAGATCACCTCCGACATTAACGCTGTCAATTTTGTTTCCATTAATGGCGATCGTGACTGTGTCGGTTATTTCGCTTACCCCTCCTCCGAGCGGGAGAATACTTCCATTAGAAAAAACGTTGCCTTCAACGCGGCTATTATTGCCCATAATCATTCCTCCTTCGCCGACTTGAGCGCCATAAAAGAAAGAAACATCATCGGTCGTCACAAGATAAGCAACGCTTAGTTTTCTAATTCGTCCGTCGGCGTTGCCTCGCGAAGTTATTGTTTGAGAGCCGCCGATTAAATCCGATATTTCAACAACGGTTGAATTGTTTTCTACTGATAAACTATTTGGGCTGGGAAAAAGCATTCCTTCTTTGAGGCGCAGCAAACTATCTTCAAGGCCTGATTCGGCGGCGTAATAACTTTCAATTGATTTGATTTTATCCCGCGCGCTAATCAAACTATTAAACGCTGAAAAACTTAAGCCAGAACCAACAATTAAGCCGATTGATAAAATCAGCATAATGCTTAACAACAAAGCCCCTCCTTTTTCTCGCGCGTTTATTTTTATTATTTTAGTCATTGCGTAAATTGGCTGAAGAAACCAATGTGGTTGTCGCTTGGTAAGCGATTTTTCCACTTGGGCTGTTATAGGCGGCTGATAGTTCGATTCTAATCGATTCGCCTCCGCTGGTTGTTAAACGGCTAAACGATAAATTATTTATTTTAATATTTTCCGCGGTGAGTGCTTCTGCTTCAACACCTTCTCTTTTTAAGCAAATCCGATTGTTTTCGTCTAAATAAAAATCAAGATAAGTTATTTCTTCGCCAAAAGGAGCGTTTTCAGTCGTTTTCAAAGAGAGTTGGCCTGGATGGCTGTCAAAAAAACTGGTTGATGAGTATACATCTTGAGCGCGTCTAATCTCCCAAAGCATTATTTCCATAGATCGTTGGCTATTTTCCAAAACTTCTCTGCTAATTCTAATTTTCGCTTGGACATTAATTAAATTAAAAACAAATAAAGTCAGCAAACTAACCACAATACCTAAAACGGCCACATAAATAATCAGTTCAATTAAAGTAAATCCTTTTTTGTTGTTCATTTCCAATTGGTTAGATAAGTTGTTAGATTAATTTGTTCCGTTTTTTCTCGGTTATTCCACTCAACCGTAGCCGTTATTTTTTTAGTTAGAAAATCTTCCGCGCCTAAGGAACCAATATTGTCATTCGCGTCTCTATAAACCCTTTCCAAAACAAACCAACGATCGTAAATTCCATTAATTGAACCAGGGTTAGTTGGGGTTAATGTCCATTTATTTTCCGAAATAATCGGGTAATATCTTGTTTCAAAAGACAAATTGGCGAGATTGTCCCAATTTTCGTCTCGCGCGGCGCGAACAGCTTCTATTGTTTCACTAGCTAAGCCGCTTGCTTCTATTTTCGCTTGACTCTCTTCTTGAATTTTTAGACCGAATTTGGCCAATTCCAAAAACCCCCAAAAAGCCGTAGTAATGACAGCCAAACTAACAATCACTTCAATCATACCAATCCCTTTTTGTTGTTTGTAATTTTTCATTGCGCTTTAATAGTTCCTCCGTAGACGCCGACAGAAATTTCTCCTTCGGCTGTATAGGAAATGATGTCTTTACCGTCCATGAGAACTTGCAAGGGCTTGTTATTTGTATCTTGAGCGCGGTGAACGCAGAGTGTCGTCTCAAACGCGTCTAAAAAATGCGTGTGAATGCGCAATTCTTGATTTTCTCCATTAACATCAATTGATCCCGACCAGTCAAATTCTGTCTGGTCTAAATTAAAATAGTCAGCCATAGCGATATTAACTGTTTTTTCTGGTGTATCCGGGAAATACAACGACAAAACAGAGGCGCCCTGGATGCTCCAAATTAATTCTGAATGAATGTGTCTAGTATCAGTTAATCTATTAGCGATACAGCAAGCGTCAAGAATTGTTCCTAATTCAACTTGTCCAGAAGGGTGAATATTGATGGTTTTATTTTCGTCTGGTTGGGAAATAATTCTTAATTCAACAACGCCGCCTTGTTGAGTGGTTCCGCTGATTCGTTGAAAGACAGTGCTGCTTGCCGCGCCAGTCAAATCAATATTATAGATTTCTAAACGAGATGGTAATTGATAGACCTTATTATCACCCGCTTCTTCTTGATAGACATCTCCTTTGAATAAAATATATTTATCCTGTTCAAAATGTATTCCATATTGAGAAGCGTCCTCCGAAGCCAAGGTCTTAGTTCTAGCAAGCTCAAGAATAGTTAAAATATTTTGGCTATGGTTTTGCAATTCTGTCTTTCTCTCAAAAAGACGAAACCCAACAACAGCCATGCCAATCAAAATCCCCGCAATCCCCAAAACAACCAAAACTTCAACCAGCGAAAAACCACTATTATCTACAAAATAATTTTTATTTTTTTTAATCATACGCTTCCCATCATTGAGTACATCGGCTGGATCATCGAAACGGCGAAGAAACCGACAGCGGCTCCGACAACTAACATAATAATTGGCTCAATGATTGAGGAGAGATTTTTTGTAATATTATCTATTTCTTCCTCGTAAAAATCGGCTAAATTATTTAAAATACCCGCCAAATCGCCTGTTTTCTCGCCGACGCTAGTCATTTGGATAATCATTGGCGCGTAAAGGTTTGTATAGCATGACAGGGTTTCGCTTAATTCTTTCCCCTTTTTTACTTGTTGCGCGGAAGCGATGAGGGATTCTTTGAAGTATAAATTAGATAAAGTCCCAGCCGTTATTTCCAGCGATTTTACGATCGCCACTCCGCTTTCAACCAAAGAGCTGAAATTTCGAGCGAATCTGGCGGAATTAATTTTTCTGGAAAGGGAGCCGAAAATAGGCAGATGCAAGATAATATTGTGCAGAAATTTTTTGACAGATTTAATTCTCATTGATAATCGCGCGAAAAAAATAAAAACAGATAAAAAAATAAAACTAAAAATAAGATTGTGCTGTAAAAAATTGCTCACGCCGATAATGACTCGCGTGCTGAGCGGCAATTCTATTTTCATTTCAACGAAGACCTCCGTTAGTTTCGGAACCACCACAATCATCATAATAATTCCGATGCCGATCATAGCTGCGATAATGACCGCGGGATAAATCATCGCTCCCCTAACCCTGCTAATTAAATCATGGTCTTTTTTCATCTGTTCAGCGAGGCTTCGAAGAATTTCATTGAGATTCCCGCTTGTCTCGCCGATTTTAACCATATTCACATACAAATCGTTAAAAACGCCAGAATGTTTCGCGAGCGATTCGCTAAATGATTTTCCTTGCTGAATGTCTGTCGCGACTTGGTTGATGATTTTTTTAAATTTGGGGCTTTTTGTTTGTTGCGCCAAAACATCAAGCGCTTGGTTAAGAGAGAGACCGGCTTTAATCATAATCGCGAGATTTCGGCTGAACATCATTTTTTCAACTAACGAAATGTGCCCAAATTGTTCAACAAATTTTTTAAAATTAAATCGGTCGGTCGTTTCTTCAATTTCGGCCAATTTAGCTGAAATCAAAACAAGCCCTTGTTTTCGCAAAAAGGCGGCTAATTCATAATCGTTCGCCGCTTCCGATTGACCCGCCTCGGTCTCACCCTCTTTGGTTTTAGCGGTGTAGATGTAAAGCATAATTCTATTCTTTCGTTACTCTTAGAATTTCCTCAATAGAAGTTAGACCCTGCGCTGCCTTAATCATTCCGTCTTCAAGCATCGTGAGCATTCCCTCTTTTTGGGCTTGTTCTTGAATATTATCCGCGTCGGCTTCTTTTACGATTAAGTCCTTAATCGCTTCGCTCACTTCAAGAACTTCAAAAATACCGACTCTTCCTTTGTATCCCTCGTCGTTTTTTTCCGTCTTGCCTGGACGATAAAATTCTATGTCCGTCCAGTCATAATTCGGCTTGATAATTTTTTCTTTTTTTAGAACCTTAAGAATTTTGCTCATATCAAATTCTTTTTCTAAACTTTTAATTTCATCTTGGCTTAGGGTGTATTTTTTCTTGGTTTCGGGAATAAGGCGGCGAACTAGCCGTTTGGCGATAATAATATTTGTCGTTGAAGCGATTAAAAACGGCTCGGCGCCCATATCAATCAGGCGCGGGAAAGAGCCGGCGGCGCTGTTGGTGTGCAGCGTGGAAAGAACTAAGTGGCCGGTCAAAGCGGCGTTAATCGCGAGACCTGCCGTTTCTTCGTCTCTAATTTCCCCGACTAAAATAATGTCTGGGTCCTGGCGAACTAAAGCGCGCAATCCATTGGCGAACGAAAGACCGATTTGGGGCATGACCTGCGTTTGGTTGATTCTTGGCATGCGATATTCAATTGGGTCTTCTACACTTGAGATATTAACGCCTGGTTCGTTAAGAATATCCATAATTGTGTAAAGGGCGGTTGTCTTGCCGCAACCAGTTGGTCCGGTAACTAAAATTAATCCATTTGGTTTTTTAACGCTCTGGTGAACCTTTTCCAATGCTTCGCCTCTCAACCCTAATTTTTCCAAAGTCAGACCCTTGGCGTCTTCGGGCAACAACCGCAAGACAATTTTTTCGCCGTCATAAACGGGCAGAATTGAGACCCTAAAAGATATTTTGTAATCCTTGGTTTCAATTTTGAAGCGACCATCTTGAGGTAGGCGATGTTCGTCTAATTTTAGATTTGACAAAACTTTGATGCGGGCGACAACGCCAGAAGTAATGTTTTTAGGAAGAGTCATTGCGTCATGTAAGATGCCGTCAATTCGATAGCGGACAATAACTTCTTTTTCAAGTGGTTCTATGTGAATATCCGAGGCCTGCTGTAAAATAGCATGCTTTAAAAGGGTCTCGACAATTTTAATAATCGGCATTTGTTCAGCTGCTTCCTTAAGGTCTTTGTGGCTTTCTTCTTTCCCTTTTTCAGGCAAGATGGCTATTTCGGCCTCTTTTTTAATTAAATCGCTAAACTCCGCTTTGAGCGTTTTTTGGTATTGCGCGAGAGCGTTCTTGATACTAATAGGATTAGTTAGCCGCGGTAGAATTTTAAGGTCGGATTTTTTCTTAATAAATTCAATTGTTTGAATATCCTCCGGATTTAGCATCGCTACCTCCAATTCTCTGCCTTTCTTTCTAAAAGCGATAATGTTATGTCTCCGCGCAATAGGTTCGGGGATGATTTGAAGAATTTCATCAGGGATGGTCTCTTTTTCTAAATTGACGAAAGGAATTCCCAAAATGTACGCTTCTAATCTAATTAATTGTTCTTGGGTGATTAATTTTTCTTTAACCAAAAAATGGGCCAATTGTTCTTTGGTTTCTTTTGCTTTTTTTTCGGCCTCCTTTAAATTTTCTTTAGCGATCAATCCTGCGTCAAGAATAAAGGCCTTTAATTGCGAATCTTCAACATGCATAAGTAAAATTAAAAATTTTACTTTAAAACTTCTTCTATTTTCTTAACAATCTCGCTTAGCTCATAGTTGGCCTTGACTAAGTAGGTTTTGGCTCCCAGCGAAATGGCTTTTTCAACATCCACACTTCCCTCTAAGTTAGTTAAAACGATAACAGGAATGTTTTTAGTCGCTTCGTCTCTTTGAAGTTCTTCAAGAACTTCAAAGCCATTCATTTTAGGCAGAATTAGATCAAGAAGAATTATATCTGGCTGAAATTTCTTGGCCATTTTAATACCCAGCTCGCCATCCATAGCGCCTTTTATTTCATAGCCGGAGTTTTCTAAAAACTTATCAACTGTCTTTTGCAAAGTTGGCTCATCCTCAATGAAAAGAATTTTTTTCATAAAATATAATACTAATCTACAAATTTATTCGAATATTGCGAATAAATCATTCGCGCTATTCGCATTTCATTCATAAATTCGCATTTTGTTTAATTTGTTTTTTGTTTACAATTGGCAATTCAAACCAAAAAGTTGTTCCTTTATTTTCTTGACTCTTAAATCCCATTTTCCCCTTTGAGGCGTTAATGATGGATTTTGCGATAAAAAGGCCCAATCCCGTTCCCTGGGTTTGATACTTCATAACATTTTGGCTTCGGAAGAATTTTTGAAAAATTCTTTTTTGGTCATCTTTAGGAATTCCCACCCCTTGGTCTTGAATTTCGTATCTAATAAAATTTCCTTTTTCGGTTAGTCGGATTTTTACATCTCCTCCCCCTTTGGTGTATCTAATCGCGTTATCCATTAAATTTCGTAAAACTAATTCTATCCCTTGGCGGTCGGTAAAAGCGGGCTTTAAATTTTTTTTAAATGTGAAAAACAATTTAACATTGTTGGCTTTTGAAAATTCTTTATATTCCTTAACTAAATCCTGAATAATTTTTTCTAAATGAACGGGTCCTGGCTCCATATTCAACCGTCCCTGTTCAACGCGAGAGATATTAAGGAGATCGTTGACCAAGTTTATCATCCGCTGATTGTTTTCTTCAATCATTTCCAATTTTCTGTTTTGCTCGCCTGTCAAAGGAAATGTCGTCTCATTCTTCATTAAGTTAATTGTCCACTTAATGCCCGTCAATGGCGTTCTTAATTGATGTGAAGCGATGCTGACAAATTCTGTTTTTAATCGGTTGGCCTCAACCAATCTTTCAAATCCCTGAACAATCAAATAGTTGAAGATCATTAGGACGGCGGCCATGGCGAGAACAATCAAAGCGACAATCTCGGGGCTGGCATATTTGATCGCGACAACATAAGTGCTAATTGTGACAATTAAAGTTACTATACCTGTTAGAAAAGTTAAAAAACTGGGACATTGCCAAATGCTTAAATTATATTTTTGACACTGTTTGGAGAAATTAAATTGCTCGCAAACATTTTTTAAAATTGTATTTTCCATTGCTTTAAATTATATCACAAATTTAAAAAACAATCTATCAACAGCAAAGATAGGTCTCGATTTCGTAATTAAAGGTCAGACCTTTCAAAACTGAAAAGGTCTGACATCACGAGTAGCGACATTTCTTAAGGTCGCGCTCGAGAGGTCGGACCTTTGGAACCCGACGAAAGACTTTCTTAACTGCGCAAAATCAAGGTCAGACCTTCTGAGCGAAACCTTAAGAAAGGTCTCTACTCCGAATGTCTGACCTTGTCGCAGGATAAAGGTCTGACCTTTAATTAAATTGACTTCTCTTGTGTATTTATCTACAATACCATCACATCGGGGCGTGGCCTAGCGGCTTAGGGCGCGGCGCTTGGGTCGCCGAGATCGCAGGTTCAAATCCTGTCGCCCCGACTTGGTTTTAGCGGGCTTGCCCGCCGAAGCCTTGCGAAGGCGGGTATCGTATAGTGGCTATTACCACAGATTTCCAATCTGTTGACGCGGGTTCGATTCCCGCTACCCGCTCATGATTTTTCTCAAAATTTGACAAAATTTTTTGATTTATCTAATATATAAATATGCTTACAGGATATATTTCACAAAAACTAAATAAAGCGCAATATAAGATTTTAGAAGACGGGGTTTATTTTGGAGAAATTCCAGGACTAAAAGGCGTCTGGGCTTCAGAGAAAAACTTAGAAGAATGCCGCGAAACCCTCCGTGAGGTATTGGAAGAGTGGTTGATTTTGAAATTGCAAGACGGAGATAAAATTCCAGATTTTCCAAAAGCAAAAGCTGCTCATAGATCTCCTATTTTAAGACATGCCTAAAAATATCTCCTGGAGAAAATTAGTTAAGAATTTCAGGAAACTTGGTTTTGACGGTCCATACAGCGGCGGCAAACATCAGTTTATGGCAAAAGATTCTTTAAAAGTTCATATCCCATCTAAACATCAAGGCGATATCAGCGCGGGATTAGTCAGTGAAATTCTCCGTCAAGCAGGAATAAATAAAAAAGAATGGGATAAATTTTAATTTCATAACCAACAAGAGCAATAAAAAGGTGAGGAATTCCTTGCCTTTTTTAATTTGATTCAAGGACACCCCTTGCCAAAGAAAATACAACTGAAATTTATATTTTAAATGAACAAAGTTGGAAAGGGGTGTCCTTTTCTTGACACAACTATTGACAAGTTATTGTTTTTGTGCTAATTTGGGGGTGGTTGTAATGGAGTTTATGGGAGCAAAGAATTGTTATTTAACATAAAAACATAGAGGAGGGGGGATATGAAGCCAACGAGGATAACTATAGGCGGGACAATATTTATTGTCCTTATGCTGTCTTTGTTTATAGGAATTTGTTTTGATGTAGAAATAGCAAAGGCAAGATACGAACTACAGCAAATATCGCAAGAAAAATCTGAAAAACCTTATGATGATGATGGTCTGGGGATGATGATAATAAAGGAATGGAACACCTGTCTTATAAAAGAGGGATATCTTCAATGGAAAAAAGACTATCCTGAACGGGCAAAAAAAATTATCAGCATCGCTGTTAGCGGGGGTGGAAGTAATTATTTTATGTTGATTTATGAAACGGAATAGGCGCGTAACGCAAAAACAAAAACCGATGGTTGTGGTGTTGAAGTAAAACACCAAAAACAACCATCGGTTTTTTAATTTGCGGAGGTTCAACCTCCGAATGAATCCGGGGGCAGCCCCCGCAAAGATGCCCCCGAAGACAAAATAAAATCCCGATTTAATCGGGATTTTATTTATGCTTTTGAAAGCGGTTCTTTACTTCACTGCGTCTTTTAACGCTTTGCCTGCTTTGAATTTCGGAACTGTTGTCGCGGCGATTTGAAGTTTTTCGCCGGTTCTTGGGTTGACTCCCATGCGGGCGGCTCTTTTTGAAACGCTGAATTTTCCAAAACCGGTCAAAACCACATCATTGCCTTTTGATAACGCGCTCGTGATAGTGTCGAGCATCGCGTTAACCGCTTCTGACGCTTCTTTTTTTGAACAGCAGTTGCCAGCAACCGCTTCAATTAATTCATCTTTAGTCATTTTATATTAGCGAATAGCGGATAGTGAACAGCGAACAAAATTATTCACCGTCCATTGTCCATTATTCGTTTTTAATTACTTTCTCGACCTTTGCTTATTCTAACAACTAAACTGCTATAAATCAACAATTTTTTGAATTCTTTCAATTTTATTAGCTTTTCCGTTTTTTCCTGTTCCTATTAAAACAGCGTCCACTTCTACTGGCCCCTCAGCAACTTCCAATCTTATATTGCCTTGCGTTAAATATCTTTTAATCGCGTCTTCTTTTCTTCTTCCTAAACTTGAGTCCCTTACGCCAACCATTCCAACATCGGAGATATAGGCGGTGCCGTTAGGCAGAACTCTTTCGTCGGCGGTCGGAACATGGGTATGCGTTCCCAAGACAGCCGTCACTCGCCCGTCTAAATACCATCCTAAACAAACCTTTTCGGCTGTCGCTTCAGCGTGCCAGTCAACAATAATAATGTCGGCTTCTTCAGACATCGCTTTTAGGATTTTATCCGCTTTCCTAAAAGGGTCGTCGTATTGCTGCCGCATAAAGACCCGCCCGATTAAATTAATGACTAAAACCTTTTTAGTCCTTATTTCAATCAAACGATAGCCCTTTCCAGGCAAACCGGGCGGGAAATTAGCGGGACGAATTAAAGGAATTTTTTTATCTTCCAAAAGACCTGCTATTTCCTTGTGTTTCCAAGTATGGTCGCCTGAAGTGACTAAGTCAATACCTGCCCCCAAGACCTCTTCTAAACTATTTCGAGTAATCCCCGCGCCGTGAGCCATATTTTCTCCATTGGCGATTATCAGGTCCGGTTCAAATTCATCGCGCCAAAGCGGAATAACTTTCTTAAGCGCTTCCCGCCCCGGCCGTCCAACAATATCTCCCAAGAATAAGATTTTCATAATTTTCAATTTCCAATTCTCAAGCAATTTTCAATTTTCAAAATAATATTCTGACTTCTTAATTTCCAAATTTGTTTTTTCTTATTCTTTATCTTATTTGAAAATTAATTCATTGAAAATTATTTGAAAATTGAAAATTAGAAATTGAAAATTCTACTTCGCGTATTCCACTGATCTTGTTTCTCTAATCACATTAACTTTAATTTCCCCAGGGTACTTTAAGTCATGATGAATCTGTTCAGCGATATTTTTAGCTAACTTGTTCGCCGCGAGGTCGTCTATCTCTTCTGGATTAACGAAAACGCGCACTTCTCTTCCGGCTTGGATTGCATAGACCTTTTTAACTCCAGGGAACGCTCCGGCGAGATCTTCCAATTCTTTCAGTCGTTTTAAATACGCCTCAAGGGTGTCTTTTCTGGCGCCTGGCCTGGCTCCGGAGATGGCGTCGGCGACTTGAACAATGATCGATTCCAAACTGGTGTAAGGATATTCCTCGTGGTGCGCTTGCATTGCTTCAATCACTTTTTCGTCCACATCAAATTTTTTGAGAATTTTTCTTCCGATCTCAACATGAGAACCCTGAATTTCATGGTCAACCGCTTTTCCAATATCGTGAAACAAACCCGCTTTTTTAGTCAAATCAACATTGGCGCCCAATTCTGAGGCGATCGCGCCTGCAATATGAGCCACTTCCAATGAGTGCAAAAGAATATTTTGTCCGTAACTTGTTCTAAATCTAAGCCGTCCTAAAAGTTTAATCAATTGCGGATTAATTCCCGCGACGCCGACATCATAGACAGTCGCCTCTCCCGCTTCAATAACTTTCTTATTGATTTCCTCCGAAGCGGCTTCTACCATTTCTTCAATGCGGCTTGGTTGAATTCTTCCGTCAAGAATTAGTTTTTCCAAAGCGATTTTAGCGATTTGACGGCGAACAGGGTCAAAGCCAGAGATGACAATCGCGCCGGGCGTATCATCAACTAAAATTTCCACGCCCGTGAGTTTTTCCAGCGTCTTAATATTTCGTCCCTCTTTTCCGATAATTCTTCCTTTCAAATCGTCGCTCGGCAAACGAACGGTTGAAGAAGTCGTTTCGCTTGATTGCGAAGCGGCGTATCTTTGCATCGCCAAAGCGATGATTTTTTGCGCTTTCTTGTCTAATTCTTCTTTGCCTTCTTTTTCTAATTTACTCAATCGTTCTAAGAGCGCTTGTTGGTGTTCTTTTTCGGCGACAGCGAGAAGTTCTTCTTTCGCTTGGTCTTGCGAATATTGCGCGATTTTTTCTAACTTCTCTATTTGCTCTTGGCGTAATACATTGAGCCCTTCTTTAATTTTTTTAACCTTGCGGACTTTTGTTTTTAACTCGTCATATTTTTCCTCAAATTGGACGCCTTTTTGGTCCAAGTCCTGCTCTTTTCTCAATAACCGCTCTTCCATCCGAGTCAGTTGTTTTTGCCTGTCTCTTTCTTGCGCTTTGATTTCTTCAAGCACTTGGCCCGCTTTTTCTTTCGCTTGAAGTAGTGTTTCTTTCGCTTCGTCTTTCGCTTCGCTGATTAACTTATTTAGTTTTGACTCAATAGTCCCCGCCTGTTTTTTAGCAATGGTCTGTCTGGTGTAATATCCCAAGATTGAGCCAAATGCTAAAGCGCCGATAAGTATAACGGCATCCAAAATTAAATTGTTCATATATTGTTTTCAATTCAAATTTCATTGCAAGTCCAAATAACCCCGATAAGGGCGATTGGGCTAAAATATTCCGATTAATAATCAAACTTCGCAACATAACCAATGAAAATTTGTAATTTAGTTAATGACTTTCAAAATCGTATCAAAGAAAAGCCTAGATGTCAATTGGGACGGCCAAAAAGGTCCGACCTCTCAAGCGCGACCTTAAGAAATGTCGCTACTTGCGATGTCAGACCTTCTCGGTTCTAAAAGGTTTCTAAAAGGTCAGACCTTTCAAGACAACAACTCGTAACAGTTTATTTTCTCGTGACAAACTGATGGAAAGGTCTGACCTTTTATTTCTTTCTAAAGGTCGCGCTCATAGGTCGAACCTTTTCTTTTTCAATATTTTAGGGACAGTCCCTGTTGCGGGGACTGTCCCTAAAATATCCCCAAAATAAAAAGAACTGTCCTTTTACAGACAGTCCATTTTATTTATCTATTTTTCTTTTTTCTTAACTTTCTTTTTTTCTTTTTTATCAGGTGTTTTTTCGCTTTTCTCTGCTTTTTTCTCTTTCTTCTCCTTCATTTCTTTCTTAACTTCTTTTTTAATTACTTTCTTTTTTTTCTTTTCTTCTTTTTCTTCCTTCGGCTTTTCTTTCTCCGCGGCGACAATATCAATTTTCCATCCCGTTAATTTGGCGGCTAATCGGACATTTTGCCCCTTAACGCCGATTGCCAAAGAAAGTTGGTCCTCGGGCACAGCCACTTCGGCTTGTCCTTTCTCTTTGTCTATTTTAACATTAACCACTTTAGCAGGAGAAAGCGCGTGGCTTATAAACTTAAAAGGGTCTTCCGCCCATTGGACAATATCAATTTTTTCGCCAGATAATTCGTTAATTACGGCTTGGACGCGCGTTCCTTTTTGCCCAATCATTGAGCCAATCGGGTCAACTCTCTCTTCCGTTGAAGCAACGGCGATTTTAGTGCGAGAACCCGCTTCTCTCGCGATTGATTTAATCACAACCGTTTCTGCGGCAATTTCAGGGACTTCAAGCGCGAAAAGTTTGCTCACCATTTTAGGATGCGCTCTTGAAAGAGTTACCATCGGGCCGCGCGAATCCTTGTGCGCTTCAACGATATAAACCCTTAATCGCTGGCCAATTCGGTAATATTCGCGAGGGATTTGCTCCTCCGGGAACATTACGCCCGTCGCTTTGCCAATATCCAAAAAGACATTATTATTCTCTATCCTTTGGACAATACCGCTCGCGATGTTTCCTTCTTTGTCTTTGTATTCTTCGTAAATCGCTTCTCTTTCCGCTTCTCTGATGCGCTGGATAATGACTTGCTTAGCGGTTTGGGCGGCAATCCGTCCAAAATCGCCCGCGACTTCCAAAGGAAATTCAATTTCATCTCCCGGCTTTATTTTCTCTTTTATTTTTTCGGTTAATTTTTTCCCTTTGAAAATCGGCTTTTCTTTCAAATTAATATCTTTGACTTCTTCAATTAAAATGTGTTTTTCTGGATTAAGTCGAATTTTTCTCTCGGTTTCCCCTCCTTCGCCTTTAACTTCGTTCCTTTCTTCCGTTTCAATTTCCCCTTCCTCGCCTTCATCTGTCTTTAACATTGACTTATCAACAACAAGTTTAATTTGAAAGACCTTCATTTCTTTTTCCAAATTAAAATCAACCCGAATATTCTGGTTTTTGCGGCCATATTCTTTCTTATAGGCGGCCGCCAAAGCCATTTCCACGGTCTCCATAACCCTTTCTCTGGAAATGCCCTTCTCCTCGCAAATTTGTTCAATTGCTGAAGCAAATGGTTGTTTCTCCATAATAGTAAATATTTGATATTTGGGGGCAGCCCTCGATTAGTTAAAAAAATCCGTTTTGAAAAACGGATACTCTCCTCCCACTCCCATCCAAATCATCACTATCTTATCACAACTCCAAATCCCTTGTCAAACGAAATTTGGGGACAGTCCCCGCAACAGGGACTGTCCCCAAATAACCCAAATGCCTTGACCTTTCGCCTGAAAGAAATTAAAGGTCAGACCTCTCAAGCGCGACCTTCGGAAATGTCGCTACTTGCGATGTCAGACCTTCTTGGTTCTTAAAGGTCTGACCTTTAATTTCTTGACTGTCCCCAAATGCCTTGACCTTTCGCCTCGTTTTTTATATAATTTCAACTAGGAAATCGGGGACAGTCCCTCGCCGCGAGGGACTGTCCCCAAACAAACTTAGTTTCTTAACATTCTAAAAAAAGGGGGTGCGGAATGAAATTAAACGAAAGAGATAAAAAAATATTATTAAATGCTTTGAGACATTATTTAGGGAAGACACTCCGCGTAGATAAGGCCGCTGATGTAATGCGGTTGATGAAAAGAATAGAAGGAAAAGAAGATATACAAAACAAGTTAAGGAATCATCCAGATTTCGTTAAAGATTTTAAAAATATTGGCGCGCTTATATTTTCTTAGATGGTTAATAAGCGCAGAGTCCCAAACCTCTAAACAAAAAACCCTCCCAAAAAGGAGGGTTTTAAATTTGTTTCTTGGGGACAGTCCCTCGCCGCGAGGGACTGTCCCCGGTATTTCTTTCATTCCTTAACATTCCTCAAATACTTATAAACCCCGGTGGCGGCGACTGCCCCTTCGGCGCAGGCGGTGATAATTTGTTTGAGAGGGTTGTTGGTAATATCCCCTGCCGCGAAAACGCCTGGGACATTGGTTGCTTGTTCTTTATTGACGGCAATAAAATTATTATCCATTTCTATTTTCAATTCGCCGCATAAATGGACATTTGGCACGCCGCCAACTTCAATAAAAAGTTCGTTAAGTTTCACTTCGTTCCCGTTATTGAGAATAATTTTCTCAAGCGATTTTTTGCCCTTCGCTTCGGCGACTTGGGCGCAATAAAGAATTTCAATATTCTCCTTCTTTTCCGCTTTTTTAACCAAACTTGGCGCTCCCCGAAATTCGTCTCGGCGGAGAATTATGTACGCTTTTTTAGCGTAATCAGAGACCTTTAACACAAGAGTTAACGCGCTGTCTCCTCCTCCAACCACGGCGACAGTTTTGTTTTTTAGCGTGGAAATATCAGGCGCGCAATACGAAATTCCTTTATTTAAAAATTTATCTTCGTTTTTTATCCCCAACTTTCGCATTTTCATTCCCAATCCCAAAATTAACGATTTGGCTTGATACCTTCCTTTATCGGTTACCACTTCAAAAATGGGGGACTTAACCCCACTTTTTGTCAACTTTACAACTTGTTCGTTTTTGGTTTTGGCATTGAAATGTTCGTAAAATTTCTTTGCCAAATCAGGTCCCGAAATGGACTTAAATCCCAAATAGTTATCAACAATATGGGCTTCATTGACAGTTCCGCCCTTTATTTGCCCGATAACTAAAAAATTAATCCCATACCTTCGGGCGTATATCCCAGCTGACAAACCAGCCGGTCCTCCGCCAATGATAATCAAATCATACATATTTTTTAATTTCCGCAGCTATTTTTTTGACGACTCTTTTATCAAAGACGGCGGGGATGATTTTGTTTGGATTTGGATTTTTAACCAAATCGGCGAGCGATTGGGCAGCGGCTAATTTCATTTTTTCCGTCACTTTTTTAACCCGGGCGTCTAAAAGACCTCGGAATATTCCGGGAAAAGCCAAAACATTATTGATTTGGTTTTTGAAATCGCTTCGACCCGTGGCGATAATGAAAGCGCCCGCCTTTTTCGCTTCATCAGGCATAATTTCAGGAGTGGGGTTAGCCATGGCGAAGATAATAGATTGAGGCGCCATTTTTGCCGCCCATTCCTTTTTGAGAGCGCCCGCGACCGAGATTCCGATAAATACATCGCTTCCCTCAATCGCCTCGCTTAAACCGCCTTTTAATCTTTCCAAATTAGTTATTTGAGCCATCTTTTCTTTTTCCGAGTTTAACCCTTCTCTGCCTTTGTAAATCGCTCCGACGCTGTCAATTAAAATCATATTTTTAAATCCATAAGCCAAGAGGAGTTTCGCGATGGCAATGCCCGCCGCGCCGGCTCCATTGAGAATAATTTTCGCCTCGCTTATTTTCCTCTTGGTTATTTTACAGGCGTTGATTAAAGCGGCAAGAGAAACAATCGCTGTTCCGTGTTGGTCATCGTGAAAAACGGGAATGTCCAACTCCTTAATAAGCCGTTCCTCAATTTCAAAACAATCAGGCGCCTTGATGTCTTCCAGATTAATTCCGCCAAATCCGGGCGAAATTAGTTTCACCGTTCTGATAATTTCTTCGTTGTCTAATGTATCCAAACAAATAGGATAAGCGTCAATATTGGCGAATTTCTTGAACAAAAGGCACTTCCCTTCCATCACGGGCAAAGCGGCTTTGGCGCCAATATTACCCAGTCCCAAAACAGCCGTCCCGTTCGTCACAACCGCGACGCTATTCCCCTTAATTGTGTATTTATACACATTTTCCGGGTTTTTATGTATCTCCCGACATGGCTCCGCGACGCCAGGAGTATAGGCGATGCTCAAATCATCCTTATTCTTCAAAGAAACCTTTGATTTGATTTCCATCTTCCCCTTATTTTTCTCATGCATTTTTAACGATTCTTTGTAATAATTCATAATATTTTTGTTTAGTCGGAGCGACAGGATTTGAACCTGCGATCTCGGCGATCCGAACGCCGCGCCTTAAGCCGCTAGGCCACGCTCCGTTTTGACTATTGAAAGGCAAAAGAGAAATTAAAGGTCAGACCTTCCCATCAGTTTGTCACTAAACAATAAGCAGTCGCGATAATGTCGTTTTGAAAGGTCTGACCTTTAATTCTCTTGCTATGTTTCTTTTTTATATCCAAATCTGAATTGCAGCCCCGCAATTCTGCGGGGCACTAATTTTTGAAACCAAATCAGAATTTGGACAAAAATTGTGGACCCAGCGAGAGTCGAACTCGCGTTTCCGCAATGCGAATGCGGTGTACTGCCACTATACGATGGGCCCTGAATCTTGGGGACTGTCCCTATAATTATAGGGACAGTCCCCGTGTTTTTGGCTTATTTTACCACTTTATCAAACAACTGATATAACAACTTGATTCTTGTTTCTTTTTCTTTTCTTGGTCTTTCGGCGGCGCAGATGTCGGCTAAAATTGCTCCCATTATTCTTTCCGCTAAGCAGGCTTTCATTAAAGAATCAAAATTTTTGATTTTAAGTTTTTGGGCTGTTTTGCTAATCAGCGCGAGCCATTCATTGACCCCTTTTTCCCAACTGGCAAAATTCATTTTCCAGTTCGCCTCCATGAGCCAGTCCGACCAAATAATAAAAGACAACTCGTAGCCCTCGGGATACATTTTGTTATGCCCGAAATCAATTAGATAATATCCGCTTTCGCCTTTGAAAATCTTGGTCGGGTTAAAGAGCCCGTGGCAGTAAATCATCTTTCTGTTTTTGAATTCTTTTTCAATCAGGTCCAATACTTTAAGATATCGCGGAATAAACTCTTTTGGCTTGATAATGGGCTTTTTGCCTGCCATAGAGAGTTCGGCTTCTTTGTTATGCGCTAATTGAAACCATCGGGCTATTCTGAAAATATGAAACTTATTCGCGGGTAGATTTTCAGCGAGTTCCAGTTTTCGTTCTGGCTTGGTTGGGAAATTCTTGCGATATTCCAAATACGCGTTAAGAAATTCTTCTCTTTGCCCGGGGTTAAGCGGTCTTTTGAATGACTCTCGCAAAGGCAATTTCTCCATTATCAACCATCCTCTGTTTGGCGATTCCATTTGGTAATCGTATACTTCCGCCGCTTTCAGAATATTGCTTTTATTCTGCTTGTTAAATCTGATTTGCGCGAGTGGCTCATCCGTGATTCTCGGGTCGTCGTAAATTTTCAAAATCGCTGGTTTGTCTTTGTATTCTCCCTCAAAAATCAAATCGCGGATATTATTTTTGGAATAATAAATTCCCCTTTTGATTTCTTTTTTAGGAATAAAACCCGTTTTTTTGAAAATCTCTTCCGCCCAAATATCTAATTTTGTTTGTTTCATATTACCTCCTTTTTTGGCTTATTTAACCCAATATTTGCCTTTCATCTCTGAGTCAACTTCTTCTTTTTTTTCTTTTATCTTTTTATCTCTCGTTTTTAATTCTTTGTCGGAGAGTTTGTTTAGTTCTTTGGCTATTTCGGAGAGTTTCTTTTTTGTGTTGATTTTTGGGTTTTCTAACGCTTCAGAGAGGAGGGCGTTAAGGATTAGTCCTAATTTTGGTCCGGGTTTGGTTTCTAAAATTTTCATTAAATCGTCCCCGTTGATTTTGAGCATCTTGACGGAGATAGGATCTTTGGAAACCTTTTCAATTAGATATTCTAAATGTCTTAATTTGTAAGGAACCGCCTTTGGGCATCCGCTTCCCAATCTATCAGTTATTCGCAATTTGAGCAAGTCCCCCATATTCTCGCGCCCAACCCGCCTCAAAAGCCGCCTTACGCCCGTTTCGCTCACCTCGTCCACGCCGTAAACAAACATGTGGTTGCGGACTAAATGCGCGACTTTTTCAATTGTTTTTTTGGGAAATCTCAATCGTTGGAGAATGTTGGCGGCGAATCGGGCGCCGACAATATCGTGGTTGTAAAAGGTGGAATATTCCCCTTGACCTCTTTTTGTTTGCGGTTTGGCAATGTCATGCAAAAGAGCGGCGAGGCGGACTTCCAGCCCGTACTTTCTTTTTGCGCCGAATTTCAAAGCCAAAACGCAATGGCGATAAATGCTGTAAATGTGATGCCTGTTTTGCGCGACGCCAATCCCCTTTTCCAATTCTGGAATAATATATTTTAGCAGACCTGTTTCTCGCAATAATTCAATCGCCTCTTCTGGTTCATCCGCCATAATCATTTTAATCAGTTCATCGCGGATTCGTTCTTTAGCGATTGCTTGAAGCCAGGCAGCGTTCTTTTTAATCGCTTCCAGCGTCTGGGTTTCAATTTGCCATTTTCCGGCGGGCGAACCCAACTCCGCCGTGAAACGGATGGCTCTCAACATTCTCAAGGCGTCTTCGCCAAATCTGTTGTCCGCCTTCCTTACGGCTTTAATAAGCCGTTTTTTAATGTCTTCTTGCCCGCCAAAAAGGTCAATCAATTCTCCTTTTTTATTTAAAGCGAGCGCGTTAATCGTGAAGTCGCGGCGCGAAAGGTCTTTTTCTACGCGGATGGTGAAACTGACTTTATCGGGATGTCGCTTGTCGGTGTATCTTTGTTCCGTTCGAAAAGTGGTGATTTCAACCTCTTTCAACGCCCTTTCCTCGCTTTCCGTCTTGACTGTGACTGTTCCAAATTTGTTCGCGTAAAAACTGTCAGGAAATATGCCTTGAATTTCTTCGGGCTTCGCTTTGGTTGTAATATCCCAATCCTTTGGCTTTTTGCCAAGCAGAATGTCGCGAACGCAGCCGCCCACCGCGTATGCCTCAAATCCCCCCTTTTCCAATTTCCCTAAAATATCTTTTATTTCCTTCGGAAGTTTCATGGTCTCATCATAACGCGATTAGATTTTTTCCGCAATCTATCCCTAGACAATTTGACCGAGGGGCGGTTTTGGTTTAGAGTGGTGGTAGATGCGCCCGTAGCTCAACGGATAGAGTATCGCGCTTCGGACGCGAGGGTTGGGGGTTCGAGTCCCTCCGGGCGCACATAAACATTCGCGCTCATAGCTCAATGGTAGAGCAGTTGCCTCTTAAGCAATTGGTTCCAGGTTCAAATCCTGGTGGGCGCACAAGTTTTAATTTGCTTTTTTTTGTTTTGTCTGATAGAATAGGGGATATGTTAAAACCAAGTAAAAAGTCAAAAATAATTGGCGATTATAAGACGCATGAGAATGATACTGGCTCTTCGGAGGTTCAGATTGCTATTCTCACTAAGCAGATTGAAGAACTCGCCAAGCATCTTAAGACGCATACCAAAGACAACCACTCTCGCAGAGGGCTTTTGAAAATGGTCGCCAAAAGAAAAAAACTTCTTGACTATTTAAAAAAAGAAAACGAAAAAAGTTATAAGAAGGTTACCAAAAAGTTGGGGCTGAAGACAAAATAATGCCTATTCTTAAACATAAAGAACAGAGGGTTGCTGTTTTAGTTGATGTTCAAAATATGTATCACTCCGCCAAAAACCTTTACGGGGCGAGAGCGAACTTTAACGAGATTTTGAAGGCGGCGGTCGGGCAGAGGAAGTTGATTCGGGCGATCGCTTACACAACAAGAACGGAAACACCTGAAGAAAAAACCTTTTTTGACGCTTTGGAGAAGGCTGGTTTTGAGGTCAAAACAAAGGATTTGCAGATTTTTCCGGGCGGAATGAAAAAGGGGAATTGGGATGTTGATATCGTAATTGACGCGATTAAATTTTCTAACGCAGTTGACGCGATTGTTTTAGTGACAGGGGATGGCGATTTCGTGCCTTTAGTTGAATATCTTAAATTAACTCGTGGCGTTCAAACGGAAGTCATTGCTTTTGAGCGAAGCGCTTCCGCTAAATTAAAGGAGGCATCAGACGATTTCATTGATTTGAGCGAGAATAAGGGCAAGTATTTAATCAGAAGCGGCGGCGGGAAGAAGAATATCAAAAAATAAATTCGGCCTTTAGACAGGCAGTGTATTAATTAAAATTATTAATATTCTGAAGTTTGAAGGCCATAATAAGATGGAACATAAAAAATTTCAGATGGATTTGGCGGGTCGGGAATTGAAGATTGAAGTCGGTCAAATGGCGACGCGCGCCGGCGGTTCGGTTTTGTTGACTTATGGAGGGACGACTGTTTTGGCGACGGCGACCATGGACAAAAGAGCGAGAGATGTTGATTATCTGCCCCTCATGGTTGATTACGAGGAGAAGTTTTACGCGGCCGGTAAAATCAAGAGCGGCCGTTTTATGAAAAGAGAAGGGCGCGCTTCGGATGAGGCGATTTTGACGGGAAGAATGATCGACCGAGTTTTAAGGCCTCTTTTTAACCAAAAGATTAGGAATGAGATTCAAGTTATTTTGACGGTCTTGTCTTTTGACGGAGAAAACGATTCGGATGTTCCCTCTTTGCTTGCCGCTTCTTTGGCGCTGGGGATTTCCAATATTCCGTGGAATGGTCCTGTCGCCGGTTTTAGAATCGGGCGGACGACTGTTGGAGAAGCCGGTCCTGAACAGGATTGGGTTCTTAATCCGACTTACGAGGCGAGAGAAAAAAGCGACTTTGACTTGATTGCCGCTGGACGCGAGGGAAGAATTAATATGATTGAAGGAGGCGCCGAGCAGGTCCCAGTAGAGGTTCTGTTGTCCGCGATTGAGTTCGCGCAGCCGCAAATTAAAAATGTGATTCAGTTTCAAAAAGACATTATTAAAGAATTAAATGTGGTCAAGGCAGATTTAGCTCTTTCAGAAACAGATAAGGCATTGGTTGAAGAAGTTAAAAAATGGTTAGGTGATAAATTAGAAAAAGCCATTTTTCAGCCGGAAAACGCGGACAGAATGGACGACGCGAATGATTTGAAAAGGGAAATGATTGAGACATTGGCTGAAAAGTTAGTGGAATCAGGCGCGGAAAAGTCGGAAATAGAAGCGAAAAAAAGGCAGATGGACGAAATTTTTGAAGAAGAAATTAACCGAATTGTTCACGACGGAGTTCTAAAAGCGCCCGCTGGACAAGAAAAAAGACCCGATGGAAGAAAATTAGACGAGGTCAGAGAAATTAAATGCAAAGTTGGTTTTTTGCCTCGCACTCACAGTTCGGCTCTTTTTGAAAGAGGAGCGACGCAAGCGCTTTCTACAGTCACATTGGGTTCTCCGGGAGATGAGCAGACAATTGAAAACATGCGAATGGATGCTAAAAAGCCTTTTTTCCATCATTACAATTTTCCTCCTTTCTGCGTTGGCGAGGTGCGTCCGATGCGCGGTCCCGGACGGCGAGACATTGGGCATGGCGCTTTGGCGGAAAGAGCGCTTTTGCCTCTTATCCCCGAAAGAGAAAAATTCCCCTATACGATTCGTTTGGTTTCGGAAGTGCTTACCTCTAACGGTTCATCTTCAATGGCTTCGGTTAGCGGCTCAAGTTTGGCCTTAATGGACGCGGGAGTTCCCATTAAGAGCCATATCAGCGGCATCGCGATGGGGCTGATGATGGACTCGCCCGAAAATTACAAAGTTTTGACCGACATTCAAGGGCCGGAAGACCACCACGGTGATATGGACTGCAAAATCGCGGGGACGAGGGCGGGGGTGACAGCTTGCCAAATGGATGTTAAGATAGATGGAGTTACGGTGGAAATGTTGAGAGATGTTTTCGCGGGAGCGAAGAAGGCGAGACTGCATATTATTGGCGAGATGGAAAAAGCAATTAGCGAACCGAGGGCGGAACTTTCACCTTACGCTCCGAGAATTTTAACGATTAGGATTAACCCAGAAAAAATCGGAAAAGTTATCGGTCCTGGAGGCAAAATGATTAACGAGATTATCGCCGAAACAGGAGCCAAAATTGATATTGAAGACGATGGATTAGTAAGTATCACCGCGGTTAATGGAAGCGATGGAGAAGCGGCTCTTCAACGAGTGAAAGACCTAACGCGTGAAGCGAAACCGGGCGAGATTTTCAAAGGAAAAGTGGTTAAAATTATGGACTTTGGCGCTTTTGTTGAAATTTTTCCGGGGCAAGACGGACTGGTCCATATTTCTGAAATATCTAATGAGCGGGTCAATCGAGTAGAGGATGTTTTGAGTTTAGGGCAAGAGATTTCCGTCAAAGTAAAAGAAATTGATAATACGGGGAGAATTAGTTTGACTTTAAGGGGAGTAAATGACGAAACGCGATAGGGCTTATTAAGTTTTGCGCGTTTTGTATTATTTATGGAGGATAACAATTCAAATTTGGCGGCAACACTTAAAGTTAAGCCCGTTCCTGAAGTGATGACCGAAATGAAGAAAGAAACGGTTATCAGGACGATGCAAAAAGACATTGATTCTTTGCGCGGGCATATCGCGAAAGAAAGCGTAATAAAAGAGGTTAGGAAAGCGCCGCAAGAAAAAAAGAAAGATAGTTTAATTAAACGGATTATTTTGAGATTTAGAAAATCGGAAGAGACCCTCTTAAAAGAAAAAGAGCGAAAAAAAGACGAAGAACAGAAATTTATTGAAGAACAGAAACAGAAGGAAGAGCATAAAAAAATAAGGGAAGAGCAACAGAAAATAGCCGAAGAGCGGAAGAAAGCGGAGAAAAAAACAGTTGTTCAAAAAGAAAAAAACAATTTGCCAAAATTAATTGTTTCAGCTTTGGCGATTATCTTGATTTTAATAAGCACAGGAGGAGTTCTTTACTGGTGGAATTATGTCAGAACAGTTGTTCCACCAGTTATAGCGACATATTATCAATGTCAGGATTTTCAATGCGTTAGCGTTGAAGGAGAAGGGGTGGACCAATGCCAAATGAGCCAGGATTGTCAGCCGACGGAACCGGATATTCCGCAATCGCTCATCCCAACAAGCGGGACAGAATTGATTGTGTTAGAAGCTGGATATGAAGACGCGTTTATTCAAGAACTAAAATTGATTTTAGCTAAAGAAAAAGAGGAAGGCGCGCTTGAAAGTATTTTAATAAAAATTACCAGCCAGACGGAAATAAGATACGCTAGTTTGAGCGATTTTATTTCATTTTTAGGGATTAATTTGCCAACGGAAATTATCCAATCTAATTACACTTTTTTTTCGTATCGCCAACCCGAAGGCGCGCGGCTCGGGCTCGTAATTCAACTTAAAGAAGGAGCTGATTTGAGCGAAACCCTTAATCTTTGGGAAACGAACATTCAAGAAGACCTCAAAGCGCTTTTTATCGGCTTAAACGAACAAGATGTTTTAACGGCGGCAACTGAAGAATTTCAAGACAATACTTATAATGAGATCGCCATCCGTTATCTTAATTTTCCAAGTTCTGACTTAAGCATTGATTACGCGGTTGTGGACGACAAACTCATTATCGCGACCTCAAAAAAGAGCATGTACGCGGCGATTAACGCGTTGATGCCGATTGAATATGAATAAAGTTAATATTAAAATAAAGAAAGGCGAATGTTCGCCGAACCAAATCGCGGATAATTTGAAAGTTGATTTAAGAGAAGATCTAAACGCTAAAAAAAGACAGCCGTTCAAAAGGTGGCTGTTTTTGTTTATTGCTTTATTTTTGTTGGTCTTAATTTTTACTGTCTGCCAAAATACTTTTTTTTCCGATAAAACGTCTTTTAACCGTCTAATCCCCAAAGAAGCGGTTGTTTTTGGATTAATTGACCAGGCCTCGCTTTATAATCAAACAGCTCCCTTTTATGGGCTGTTAAAAGAAAGCAATTTTTACGGTCAAAACGCGCTTTCTAAAATGGGCGGATACTTCAATCAAGCGAATTTAGACATTCAAAATGACTTTCAGCCGCTTTTTAAGCAAGAAGCCGCTTTTATTCTGATGCCTTCTAATTCAGAAACATCTTTTCCTTTTGCTGTCATATTTAAGAAAAACCAGCCATCGTCCGAAGTAGAGCGAATTTTGTCTAAAATTGAACCAAAATTAAAAGAGGACTACAATTTTTCAACTGAAAAATACAGACAGATTAAAACGACATTTTTGCGGCCGATTTCCTCTGTTTCGGGCGCTTTGCCTGATTTATATGCCTACGCTCAAATAGATGGATATTTTATTATTTGCAACTCAAAAAAAACGATAGAAGCGTTTATTAACTCAATTATTGACTAATTAAGAGGTCTATGGGGACAAACTGTGGATAAGTAGGGGTTGACAGGGATAACTTTTAAATTGTAAAATAGTAGTAAGTTTTTTGCTGGCTATTGTCGGCTAGTTCTTTAATAAAAAAGTCCTCGGAGGGAGGACTAATAGACAGCAAAAGATAAATGTTTTTCTGTAAGAAAATAAAATATAAAAAAGATGATGGTTATCCTATAAGAGATGGAGGGTGATAGGGTAATATCTCTACATTATAGAAAAACAAGAGAGGATTTGATCCTAAAAAATAAAAAAAACGAGGCATCAAATCCTCTCTAATATATATCACATATTTAGAGAATAGTCAGTAGTTTTCATAAGTTAGCGGCCACTTGGTCGTTTTTTTTGTTTGATTGATTTGTCTCGGCGGTTGGGGTAAAATAAGAGAGATGGATTGGTAAGCAAAGAGGTTTGACATAAAGAGTAGCGACATTTCTTAAGGTCGCGCTCGTAGGTCAAACCTCGTCAAGATTATGGAAGATTATATTTGGATATTTATTTTAATAGGATTTTTTATACTTTGGGGTTTAATTTCATGGATTCGTGAGACGATTTCCAATTCAAAAAAATATTTAGAATTAAAACCAAAGTTAGACAACTTGGAAAATTCAATAAAAGAACACGAATCAAAAATTGATAAAGATAGAGAGGAATGGAGATTAAAAGTAAAAACATGGAATGAAAAAATAAAGAACGATAAAAAAGAGATTCAAAAAATAGCCAGACAGAAATCAATGGGATTTCCTTGGCTCGCAGAAGCATATGCTGATTATTTTGCGTTAAAAGATGGCGAATTAGAAGAATATTTAAAGTATAAAAAACATCCAGCATATACTGCCGCAGAAAATGTAAAAATTATCAAAAACGCAAAAAGAGAATTAGTTAGAGAAAATAAAATAATAAGTTATAAGATTAATTATTTTGAAAAACTATTTCCTTGGTTGTCGGAATTAATAGCAGAAAATGAAGATGAAGAAATTCCCGTTCGAATTGATGATAATCTGGAAAATAAAGACGACGATAAAGATAGGGTTAAAGATTTTCTTACACAGGAAGAATATAGAAAGTTGCCCTCCGTTGAGAGAAATCAAATGGCATTAGATAGATATTTAAAAAATAGATATAAATCAAAATGGGCAATTGGGAGAGATTACGAAATGTATGTTGGGTATTTATATGAACAAAAAGGGTATTCCGTTGAATATACGGGGATTATTGATGGTTTTGCAGATCTTGGCAGAGATGTCATTGCTACAAAAGACGATGAGGTATGTATTATTCAGTGCAAGCGATGGGCGTGTTGGAAAGAAATGCGTGAAAAACATATTTTTCAATTATTCGGAACAACAATGGAATATTGGATTAAAAATTTTAAAAACCATAGAAAACCAAAAAATTTCGAAGAATTTGCCAAATTTTTAAACGAAAATAAACTCAGACCAATATTTTTTACTTCAACAAATTTATCTAATAAAGCAAAAGAAATGGCGAATGCATTAAGTGTTGAAATAATAGAAAACGAGCCACTTGGTGAATTCCCAAGAATTAAGTGTAATATAAATAATGATGAATTTGGCTCACAAACAAAGATATATCATTTACCCATAGATCAACAATATGATAGAACAATAATCGGTAATCGAGCCGGAGAATTTTACGCTTTTACTGTCAAAGAAGCGGAGGAAGCTGGTTTTAGAAGAGCATTTAAACATAGTTATTAGAAATTTGAAATTAACAATTCGGATGAAAAAATAAATAAAAAATAATTTGGGGACTGTCCCCTCTTGGGGACAGTCCCCCTTTGGGATAGGGGAAAAAGGCGTCAGGAATCTTTTTGGAACAGATAAAAAATCATTCGGCTATCGGAAAGCCGAATAAGGGAATAAAATAGAAGATAAAGATTTGGCATTGTTGATTTTTCGCTTTTTTGTGATAAAATGGAAGGAGTGAAGTTATTAAAAATAAAGATATGGATAAAATTTCAATTAAATCGCAAAGACAGAAAAAGGGGAGTTGCCAGCCCCGCGGACCTAAGTCAAACAAAGAAGAGGCCGAGTTTGGGCCTGGGAAGGTTAATGTTTTAATGTGTAAGGATTGCGACGCGGTTTATTTCCGCAAGAGTTGGCATCATTGTTTGAAAGAAGGCAAGGAGATTTCAGAAGATAAGCCGGCGAGGATTGTCATCTGTCCGGCTTGCCAAATGATTAAGGACAAAATGTTTGAAGGTCAGATAATTTTAAAAAACGCGCCAGCGGATAAAAAAGGCGAAGTTTTAAACTTGGTCAAAAATGTTGGCAGACGCGCCTTTGAAAGAGATCCAATGGACAGGATTATATCTGTCAAGGAACAAGGCGGGGAGATAGAGATTTTGACGACCGAAAATCAATTGGCGGCCAGCATTGCCAAACAAATTAAACGGGCCTTCAAAGGGGAAACCGAGAAGATGAAAATTTCATGGTCGCATCAGGAAAGCGTCGTGAGGATTGTTTTAAATTTCAAACTTTAAAAATAAACGTAAGATTATAAATATGGATAAAAAAACATTAGAACAATTTAATAAGAAATTAGAGGCGGAGAAGAATAAATTAACGAAAGAGTTAAAAACATTCGCCCGAAAAGACCCAAAAATAAAAGGGAACTGGTTGACGCGTTTTCCGTTTTTTAACGCGAATCGTTCGCGTCCAGACGAAAGAGCGGAAGAAAGAGAGGACTACGAGAATCTTCTGCCTGTTGAGTACGCTCTTGAAACGCGCCTAAAAGACATTGATGAAGCGTTAGAGAGGATTAAGAAAGGAACTTATGGCAATTGCGCCAATTGCGGAAAAGAAATTCGAATTAAACGCCTTGAAATAGTCCCTGAAGCAAAACTCTGCTCGGTCTGCGGAAGGAGGTAATTTTAGTTAAAAATAGATATATCCCTTAATCCTCCAATCGTCAACGCGAAGGGTTCGGACACTCTTAATGCCCCAACCCGCGTGATTCATTTCTGAAAAAGTAACCCAACTACCATTGACGGCTTCCACATATCCGACATGGCCATACCAACTTTCGTTAGTAGTGATAATTGACCCGACTCGAGCCGTGGTTCCTGTTTGTCGGCCATAAGCCCGCGCATTAGATAGCCATGATTTAGCGTGGCCAGCCCAAGGAACAATTATTTTTTGCGCGACATACCAAGTACACTGTCCATAAGGGAAATTGTGACTCTTTCCTGTTCCCGCGCCAGTGACATAGCTTTTTGGCGCGACATAAGTTATTTTTGGCGCTACTGGCGTTGGCATTCTTCCATCTGGGACAACTAATCTTTCTCCAATTTGGATGTTTCCGTCGGCGTTTAACCCGTTAAAGGCGATAATTTCTTTGGCGTCGGCGTCGTAATAGTTAGCAATCCATCCGATCGTTTGGTTGTCCTTAACGCGGCAAATTACGCCCGTGATAGGCGGGACCGTCAGCACATCGCCTGGGCGGATAATACTTATTTCTTTAAGTTCGTTTGCCCAAAGTAGAGTATTAACGCTAATGCCAAACGAGGCGGCAATGCTTGAAATGGTGTCGCCCTCTTGGACTGTATAATCAATAATTCCTGTTCGTGGCTCTTGGCTAATAAAAGTGACAGGACTATTTTGAACTAAAAAAACGCTTTCATGAAGCGTAGCGAAAGAAGCGCCTTCTTCGTTTAGGTTTTGTTCTTGGACGGACAAACTTGCCAAAGTGTTGGCTGATAAATAAGTGTCTCCAGTTGAAGGGCTTTCTAAAACGCAAGGAATTTCGCTTAAGTTCTTTTCAGTAGTTGTTTCGCCGCGATTTAAATAAAGAGAAGCAAATATTAAGCCAAATAAAATAACTGCCGCTAAGAGCAGTTTTCTTTTCTTTAAAAGACATTGTTTAATCGTACTCATGTACAGAATTATACTAACAAAACCGTTTCCTTGTGTCAATAAGAAGTATCCACAATTAAAATTAAAGGTCAGACCTTTCCATCAGTTTGTTGCTAGATAATAAGCAGTCGTGATGATGTCGTTTTGAAAGGTCTGACCTTTAATTTCTTAACTATATTTTCTGAATGGCTTTTGTTAGGCGTGATTTTTTTCGGTTCGCCGTATTTTTTTTGATTACTCCCCGCTTGACCGCTTTATCAATAGCTTTGTAAGATTCTGGAAGAAGTTTAAGCGCTTCTTCTTTCTTTTTGTCTTTAATAAGCGTTTTGGCTTGCTTGATTAAAGATTTCATCTTATTGACGCGGCGTTGGTTAAAAACCCGCCTGCGGTTGCTCTGTAAGAGAGATTTTTTTGCTGATTTAATAATAGGCATAGTACGGAAAGTATAAATCAAACTTTCAAATTAAGCAAGGGTATGGTAGTATTTTTGTATGCTTGCTTTTCTTGAAGGGAAAATTGAATTAAAAACGGAGAAGTTTGCCATTATTAATGTTGGCGGCGTTGGGTATAAGGTTTTTGGCGTGGCATCGGTCTTGGATAAATTATCTAAAGGCAAAGAGGCAAAACTTTTTGTTCATCTTTACACGCGCGAAAATATTTTGGATTTATACGGTTTTTTGTCTTTTGAGAGCCTGGAATTTTTTGAAACCCTTATTTCCGTCAGGGGCATTGGTCCCAAGGCGGCGCTTTCAATTATGGCCATTGCGTCAGTTGCGACTCTTAAACAAGCGATTGCTAGTGGGCAAAAAGCGCTCTTAACTAAGGTTTCTGGAATTGGTCAAAGAACGGCGGAGCGTGTTATTCTAGAATTAAAAGATAAAATCGTCGCGCCTATCGCCGATATTAAAAGATTGAGTTCGGATAGCGACGCGATAGATGCTTTAGTCAGTTTGGGTTATACTATCCAACAAGCGAGGGGAGCGCTTGAACAAGTGTCCGCAAAAACCAAAGGCGCGGCAAGCAGAGTCAGAGAAGCGCTAAAACTTTTAGGAAAATAATATGAAAGAAGAATGGAATCGTTTTATTATTAAGAATGGTGGGGGCTTTTTGCAGTCGTATCAGTGGGGAGAATTTCAGAAAGCGTTCGGTAGGAAGATTTGGCGCGTTGAGATAGGAAACGATTTGAAAGCGTTGGTTATTAAACACAGATTGCCTTTGCGGCGTAATTATTTATATTGTCCGCGCGGACCCGTAATTCAGCGAACAATAAATTTGTTTTTAGAAAAAGTTAGGGAAATAGGGAAAAGAGAAGGAAGTATTTTTTTGAAAACTGAACCGTTTTTTAATTCTAAAATTTTAGGAAATGACTTTATTAAGTCGGAAAAAGAAATTCAGCCGTCGCGAACAATAATTTTAGATATTTCAAAATCAGAGGAGGATTTGCTAGAGCAAATGAGCCAGAAAACAAGGTATAATATTAGATTATCCCAACGCAAAGGAGTGATTATTAAAGAGGCGGCGAGTGATAAGGCATTAGCGATAAATTCTTTTTTAAAATTATTAAAAAAAACGACAGAGAAGGATGGTTTTCGCGCTCATCCGGAAAAATATTATCAAAAAATGTTTGATTTTTTAGGCAAAGAGGGTTCCGTAAAATTATTCTTAGCGAAACATAGAAAAAAGGTTGTCGCCGCCGCGCTTTTTTCTTTTTTTGGGGAAACGGCTGTTTACTTGCACGGCGCTTCGGATTATGACGCGCGCCAATTAATGGCGCCGCATCTAATCCAATGGCAGGCTATTTTGGAAGCAAAAAAAAATGGATTAAAATACTACGATTTTGGCGGAATTGATGAAAAAAAATGGCCCGGAGTGACCCGATTTAAAAAGGGGTTTGGAGGACAAGAAACTGTCTACCCCGGCGCGTTTGACTTGATTTTTAAGCCGTGGTGGTATAGTGTTTATAATATAGCAAGGAAGGTCTTGTAGTTTTTTAACAATTTTTTAAAAATAGAAAAAAGGGGGTAATATGTCAGATGAAATAAAAGAATGTCCAGATCCAAGATGTAGAAGAGGATATATTTTTTGCGAAGGGATGCATGTCGTTTGCATGACTTGCAAGGGAGTAGGCGAAGGAACGGAGGAATTTTTTAAAAAGAACAAAGAAGAAGCGGAAAAGTTGAGACGCGAAATTTTTGCTGACGCCTGCGCTTCGTAGTTCGTAGGCGGAAGGATTTTAAAGAGCCAAAGCAAAATGCTTTTGGCTCTTTTATTTTCCGCCGAAAACTGGTATTGTGTTAATAATTTGGGGACTGTCCCCAAGAGGGGACAGTCCCCAAATAACAAATTATTATGAAAAATACAATTAAAAAAATTACTCCCAACTCTCTTTTAAGCGCCTATCATTTCCTGCTTTCTTTTTTGGGCGCGGTTTTTTATGGCTTTCCCTCGCGAAAACTAAAAATAATCGGGGTGACAGGGACGAATGGCAAGTCAACGACAGTGTTTTTAATCAATCAGATTTTAGAAAAGGCGGGATATAAGACGGCTTCTTTGTCGTCTATCTATTTTACAACCAACGGCGATATTGAGCTAAACAATCTAAAAATGACCATGCCTGGTCGTTTTAAAATCCATAAGTTTTTGAGGCGGGCGGTTGAGGCGGGATGTCAATACGCCGTTTTGGAAATAACTTCAGAGGGGATTAAACAGCATCGCCATCGTTTTATTGGTTTTGATACGGCTGTTTTCACTAATCTTACGCCTGAACATATAGAAAGCCACGGCGGATTTGAGAATTATAAAAAAGCGAAAGGAAAACTTTTTCAATCGCTTAAGCCAAATGGTAAATCAATTGTTAATTTAGACGACCCAAACAGCCATTATTTCTTGCGATTCGCGGCGAAAGAAAAATGGGGATACACATTACAACAGGGGGCTGCCCCCGTGGCGGGGGCAGCCCCCGTCGTAAAAGGAGAGAAAATCGAGATAAAAAAATCTTATTCTTCATTCTTCATTAATAATTCATTATTCATAATTCATCTTTTAGGCAAATTTAATATTTCTAACGCCTTGGCGGCGATTGCGGTTGGAACGGCGGAAGGAATTTCTTTAGAGAAAATGAAGTTGGCTTTAGGGGAAATAAAAGGCATTCCCGGTCGTTTAGAAATAGTTACTAAGGAACTATTTACAGTAATTGTTGATTACGCTCATACGCCAGACGCTTTAGAAAAGGTCTATCAAACCGCGCGAAAAATGTCTGATGGAAAATTAATAGGCGTTCTTGGTTCGGCGGGCGGAGGCAGAGACAAATGGAAAAGACCTGAAATGGGAAAAATCGCGGAAAAATATTTGGATATGATTATTATTACTAACGAAGACCCTTACGACGAAGACCCGAGCCAGATTATTAGCGAAATCGTTGAAGGGATAAAAAATAAAGAGGTTAAAAAAATTATTGACCGCAGAGAAGCAATTCGCTACGCTCTAAAAATAGCGGAAAAAGACGATGTGGTTATTATTACGGGCAAAGGATGCGAATTATGGATGTGCGTTGAAGGAAATAAAAAAATCCCTTGGGATGACAGGAAAGTAGTTAAGGAGGAGATTTAATAAGCATACAATTATGATTTTCTTAGAAAAAATATTTTTTTATCTTTTGGTTTTCTGTTTGCCCTTCCAAACGCGTAAAGTGATTTGGCAGTGGGGTGAGAATGGTTTTAATGAGTGGACGAGCGCTTTTCTTTATTTAACCGATATTTTAATTTTAATTCTTTTTCTTTTTTGGTTTTTGAGGAACAGAGAAAAAAGATTTTTTAAGAATGGGATTAAGATGGCGAGGGGAGCAGTCGCAAGAGGCGGTTTTTGGCTGATTGTTTTTTTGGCGATTGCTTTGGTTTCTCTGATTCAGGCGCGTAATATTCAATTAGGTTTCTATTCTTGGCTTAAACTTTTAGAATTTGCTCTTTTGTTTTTCTATCTAAAAAATAATTTTAAAGATTTATTTAATTTTACCCGCCTTTCCCAAGCGCTTGTAATGAGTGGGTTTGCTCAGTCGTTGATTGTTTTATGGCAATACGCGGGGCAAAAAGGGCTGGAGATAAACGGCGTCGCTAAAATTATTGTTGATGGAGTGACACTTATGCGCCCTTACGGTTCTTTTCCTCACCCAAATGTTTTGGCGGCTTTTCTTTTACTCTGTATTTTTTGCCTCTATTCTCTCTGGCTCGCGAAAAAACGATCTTTTGTTTGGAATTGTCTTTTGATTATTGCTGGATTTTTAATAATATTCGCTTTTTGGCTCTCTTTTTCGCGAACCGCCCTTTTAGTTTTTTTAATCACAATCCCTCTTTATTTTATCCTTCTATTAAAACAAAAAAGAAATATCCTTATCTTTCTCTTTATTGTTTTCTGCAGCGTTCTTTTTGTTTTTTTGGCCGGGGCGGAAGTTTCGTCTCGGTTCGCGATTTCAACATCAGAGCAAGCGGTTGGATTGCGCGCTTTTTATAATGAAACGGCTCTTTCTATTATCAATCAATATCCTCTATTCGGAGTAGGTCAGGGAAATTTTGTTTGGGAAATCAGCAAAGCGCTTGATTTAATGTCTGCCTGGCTCTATCAGCCGGTCCATAATATCTATTTGCTTATCGCCAGCGAAACAGGGTTGTTCGGGTTGATCGCTTTTCTTATGTTTCTTTTTTTGATTTTGTCTGAGATATTTGGGGACTGTCCCCGTTGCGGGGACAGTCCCCAAATAATAGGGCTTGTCATTGTTTTCTTCGGATTTCTATTTATGGCTCTATTTGACCACTACTTCTGGACAATTCAGCAAGGGCAGTTAATGTTTTGGTTGGTCTTGGGCGTTATCGCAAGCAATTCGGCTATCCGATAGCCGAACAAGATTAAACCCCGACGGTTTTGTCGGGGTTTGGTTGAAGTCGGTCAGTGCCCGCATCCGCAATCACATCGGCAGCCGCAATTTGCGACGCGACGAATAATAAAACGAACTAAGCGCGCATACCTCAAACCCTTGTCCATACTCTCACCTCCTTTAAAAGAACTATTTATAGATTACCAAAAAAGAAACAAAAGTCAATCTATTTCCGTCCCCATAGCTTAACGGATAAAGCGCGGCCCTCCGGAGGCCGAAATCGAGGTTCGATTCCCCGTGGGGACACCCGTTTTTAAAAATTTGACTTTATTCTATAAAAATGTTAAAGTCCTTTGAATTAGTTCATTAACTTTTTCATAAAAAAAGGGGTGGTGAAATGGAAAATATTAATATGGATAATGCTTATAATTACTATGCCAATATGGGGGTGTATGCTTATGTCCACTCTTGTGGTAGCGGAGACTTAAAATTTCTTGGGCTCTCCGGAGAACATAACGAGAATGTTGATTTCTTTTGTAATGAATGTAAAAGAAATTTCTCGGTAGAATGCAAGGGAGGATATTTAAAAAGTAAGGGACAAATTTTGACAATGCTGTATCCATAATTCATTTCAACAAAAAGCCACTGCGAAAAAACGCGGCGGCTTTTTATATTATATGGATATGATATAATGAAATAAGATATGCAATAAATTAAAAGTCAGACCTTTCCATCAGTTTGTCACTTTTGAAAGGTCTGACCTTTAATTTATAACACATGAAAAATATTGTTTTAATTTTAATCAAAATTTACCAGAAAACCATTTCTCCCGACCATGGTTTTTTTCCTGTTTTGAAGTTTTTGGGCGGATGCCGCCACAACCCAACTTGCTCGCAATACACTCATGAAGCGGTCAAAGAAAAAGGGGCATTAAAGGGGGTATGGTTGGGAATAAAAAGAATTTCTAATTGTCATCCTTGGGGGAAAGAATTATGAAACAAATCAATAAAGTTATAAAGGTTTTAATTTTATCGGATGTCGCTTTGGCGGGCGGGGTTGGGTTTTATGGCGCCTATTTTCGCGATTTTTTTGACCGAAAAAATTCAGGGAGGCAATATCGCGGTTGTTGGATACGCGGCCGCTATCTATTGGATTATTTTGTCATTGGTTGTGATTCCTTTTGGGCGATATTTAGATAAAAACCATGGCGAGAAAGATGATATTTGGTTTATTATTCTCGGTAATTTTTTAGCCGCCTTAGCTGTTTGCGGGTATCTTCTTTCTTTTCTTCCTTGGCACATTTACCTCTGTCAAGTGATTTACGCTATTGGTATGGGGATGAATATTCCCGGCTATACAGCTATTTTCACTCGCCATATTGATAGAGGCAAAGAAGCGTTTGACTGGAGCGTTCGCGCCGCTTTAATCGGTTTTGGAAGCGGAATCGCTGGCGCCTTAGGTGGAGTGGTCGCTAATCGTTTTGGTTTTTATATTCTCTTTATCGGAGTCATAGTTTTCCTTTTAATCAGCGCTTTTTTGCCTCTTTTAATCAGAAAAGAATTATCTTCAAAAGATAAAAAAATAATTAGAACGCCAGCAGGCAAAATTTATCCAAAGTAGCGCGTTAGAAAAATGAAGAATTTGGAATTGTCTCAAATTTTTTATAGCATCTCCGACTTGCTTGAAATGCAGGGGTTGCCTTTTCGCGCGATTGCTTTTGCCCGCGTCGCTCGCGTTTTGGAATTTTTGGAAAAAGACATAGAGGAAATTTATCGCGAGGGCGGGATAAAAGCGTTAATGGATATTCCCGGCGTTGGCGAGGGGATCGCCCGACGAATGGAGGAGTTTGTTAAAACAGGCGAGGTTAAGGATTATCAAAAACTTAAGAGGAAATGTCCGGTTGATTTGGAAGGATTAAGAGCCGTTGAAGGGCTCGGCTCTAAAAGAATAAAAATTCTTTACGAAAAATTAAAAGTTAAAAATTTAAAGGATTTAAAAAAGGCGGCCCAAGCGGGGAAGATAGGAAAATTGGAGGGCTTTGGCGCCAAAAGCGAAAAAAATATCTTGCAGGCGATTGATTTCGCGGCGGAGGGCAAAGGGAGATTTTTGCTTGGTTTGGTTTTGCCGAGGGTTAGGCGAATTATTGGCGAACTTGGAAAACTTCCTCAAATTAGCAGAGTTAGCATGGCTGGTTCAATTAGGCGGATGAAAGAAACGGTGGGTGATGTTGATATTCTCGCGACTTCATCAAAACCAAAGGAAGTTATGGATTTTTTCATAGGAATGCCGGGGATAACCAAGGTTTGGGCGAAAGGCCCGACAAAATCGTCAATTCGTTTTAGAGACGGGTTGGATTGTGATTTGCGAATTGTGGGAAAAGAAAGTTTTGGCGCGGCTTTGCAGTATTTCACGGGAAGCAAAGAGCATAATATTTTAACTAGACGAATTGCTAGAAAAAAAGGGCTGAAATTAAACGAATACGGAGTTTACAAGGGAGAGAGAAAAATAGCGGGCGAGACAGAGGAAGGGGTTTACGAAGCAATTGGCTTTCCATATATCGCGCCGGAATTAAGGACAAACACGGGCGAAATTGAAGCGGCTTTATCAGGTAAATTGCCGAAGTTGGTTAATCTCGGTGACATCAGAGGAGATTGCCATTGTCACACCAATTGGAGCGACGGCTCGCAGACAATTGAAGAAGCGGCAAAAATCGCTCAAAAAATGGGTTATCAATATCTAGCGATTACTGACCACGCCGGTTTTTTGAAAATAGCTGGCGCGTTGGATGAGAAAAAACTTCTCAAACAAATGGCGGTAATAGATAAAATCAACAAACGGCTTTCAGGGATTAAAATTTTGAAAGGATGCGAGGTTGATATTAAAAAAGACGGCGAATTGGCGATTAAAGATGAGGTCTTGGCGAAGGCCGACTTGGTCTTGGCGGCCGTTCATTCAAATTTCAAAATGACGAAAAGGGATATGACAAAACGGCTGGTTAACGCGATTAAAAATCCGTTTGTCAATATTATTACCCATCCAACAGGCAGAGTTATCCGCAAAAGAGAGGAATACAGTTTTGATTTTGACGCGGTCTTCAAAACGGCGCGTGAAAACAAAACTGCCTTAGAAGTCAACGCTCATTTCAAGCGATTGGACTTAAGGGATATCTATATTAGAAAGGCGACCGACGCGGGAGTTAAATTGGTCATCAATACAGACGCGCACAATTCCGTGGAATTTTCAATGATGGAATTCGGCGTTGCGACCGCTCGTCGCGGTTGGGCTGAAAAAAAAGACATCCTCAACACCCGCTCGGCAGATAAACTTTTAGAATATTTTAATAAATAAATGAATAAAAAGATTAAGAAATGGGGGTTGGTTTTTTTGTGGGCTGGTTTGATTTTCTTTTTGTCGCATCAGCCGGGGTTGAAGTCGGGTCTGCCTAATGAGTGGGATTTTGTTTTGCGCAAGTTGGCTCATATTTCGGAGTATTTTGTTTTGACGCTTCTTTTAATTAACGCTTTGAAAGAGCATTGTTTGAGCAAAAAGAAAATTATTGTTTTTGCCGTTTTGCTTGCTTTCGCTTATGCCTGTTCTGATGAATATCATCAAACATTTATTAACGCCCGCGAAGGAGCGGCACGCGATGTTTTAATAGACAGCGGTGGGATATTGCTTGCTTCATATTTTTTGGACGGAAAAAGAAAAAAATGGTAGAATAGCATTATGTTTGATTTTTCGAAAAAAATGGCTTTTGGATTAGACTTGAGCGATCGGTCTCTTAAGATTATTCAATTTAAAAAACAAAAAGGCGAGTTTTCTTTGTCTGGCTTTGCTACGCAAGATATTCCGAGTGGCCTTATCCAGAACGGAGAAATCAAAAAAGAAAAAGAATTAGCCAGTGTTTTAAAAAGCGCGCTAGCGGAAGCGAAAAAGAGAGGAGTGACTGGCAATCGGGTTGTTTGTAATTTGCCGGAAGAAAAAGTTTTTATTCGCGTTATTCAATTGCCTCGAATGAAAGAGGAAGAAATAGCGCAGGCGATCCGATGGGAAGTGGAAGCGCATATCCCCATGAGTATTAACGAGGTCTATATGGATTGGCAAGTAATAGAGCCGATAGTTGTGTCTTCTAAACATATTGATGTTCTGATCGCCGCCGCTCCGCGCGATTTAGTTGATAGTTATTCAAGTTTTCTAAAAAGAGGCGGGCTTCATCCAATTGCTTTGGAGCCGGAATCAGTCGCCGTTGTCAGAAGTTTAATTAAATCAAAAGATCACAAGCCGTCCGTTATTATTGACTTGGGGGCGACGGGAACCAACTGCGTGGTTTTCGCGGCTGAAGCGATTCGTTTTACTTCTCATATCCGCGCTTCAGGACGGCTTTTTACCGAAGCGATAGAGAAGGACTTAAAGGTTAGCGAGAAAGAAGCTAATCAATTAAAGATTAAAATTGGGTTAGACAAAACAAAGAAGCAAGGCAAAGTTTATCGCGCCTTAAAACCAATTGTTAACGATCTTGCTAAGCAAATTAGCGAATATATTGATTTCTATGAAGAAAATAAGGTCGCGCAGATTATACTTTGCGGAGGCGATTCACTTTTAATCAATCTTCCCTTTGAACTTGAGAGCGCGCTTAAGATTCCAGTTAAATTAGGCAATCCGTTGGAAGGGATTTTGGAAAAAATTGTTTTGCCTAAAAAGGAAATTCTTGCCTATAATACGGCTATAGGATTGGCTTTAGGAAATTATTAAATAAATGATTAAACTTAATCTTTTATCACCCGAAGAAAAAAAAGAAGCTCAATTAACTAATTTTATTCATTGGTTAGCGTTTTTAGTCGTTCCGATTTCCGCCTTTTTAATAGTTTTTATTCTATTTTTACTTGGTTCTTTTTTCTCGCTTTCCATAATGCTCAAAGCGCAAGATGAGGCGATAGTACTTCAAAGGAGCGATTCGAGGACGCAGGAATTGCTTAAGATTGAGGAAAGAATTCAAAAAACAAACAAAATTCTTGACCAAATTTATCTTAAACAAAACAAAATGGTTTCTTGGACGCTCGCGCTAATAGAAATATCGGAAATTATGCCAGACGCGGCGCGCCTTAATAATTTCTCTTATCGGAAAAGCGACAATACGCTTAATTTAATTGGCTGGGCGGCGGAACGAAAAGACATTTTATCGCTAGAGGAGTCCTTGAAAGAAAGTTCTCTTTTTGACCAAGTCAATTCTCCTTTATCTAATTTGATTAAACAGGAGAATGTAGATTTTAGTTTTACATTTAAGCCGATTCAATGATAACCTTTTTCCAAAAAAAAATTATATTTATGATTGCTTTGGGGATCATTATTCTCGCGCTTGTTTTTGTTTCGGTAATTTATCCTTTGGTCAATAAAATCGCGGATTATTCTTATCGGTATTTATCAAACAAAGAGATTCTATCTGGTCTGAGCAAAAGAGAATCCCTCGCTAAGGAATTGCGGAATGATTTTCAAGAAAAGCAGGATGCTTTATCAAGAATTGAAGGCGCGCTTCTTGGAGCGGAAGAAACAGTTGGTTTTATATCCACGATTGAAAGCATCGCGCAAGAAACAGGCAACCTCTTTGAAATAAAAACAGCCAGTCCGTCGCTCCTGACTTCCGAAGGAGAGCCGTTTCTTTTTTTGAGCGTTGTTCTTTGGGGCGATTTTTCGGAACTGTTGAATTTTATCGCTAACATAGAAGATAGTCCTTATCCGCCTTATCGTTTAATGGAAATTGAAGGGATAAATATTAAAAGATTATTAGAGGGGGATATAGAGACCAATTTAGAAATTAAAATTTATACGAAATGACGAAAATTTCAATTGAAAAAACGCATATTTTTTTGGAGAAATATTGCTGCTGGATTTTGGGAGCGATTTTAATTTCACTTCTTTTTTGTAACGCCTTTATTTATTATAAATATATCTATTTGGCGACCACGGCCGAAATTACTTTAACGATTGAGAAAACGGTCGTTAACGAAGAAATGTTGAATGAGGTTTTGAGGGAAATAGAAAATAGGGAAGAGACCCTTATCCGAGTCCAAACAAGTAAATACGCCGACCCGTTTAATTAAAATGCGGGGGGGCTGCCCCCTAATTTCTTTACTTTTCTGTGTTTTTCGTTATAATACCACAGCTAAATGTCCCCGTAGCTCAACGGACAGAGCGACGGTTTTCTAAACCGCAGGTTGCAGGTTCGATTCCTGCCGGGGGCACGCGTTTTTTGTCCAAAATTTATTTTGGCAACAAAAAACAGCGCCCCGACGGATGTCGGGGCTTCCAAATGTTTTTTTATGGCGGCTATAGTTTAGTGGTAAAACTCCTCTTTGTGGAAGAGGTATCGAGAGTTCGATTCTCTCTAGCCGCCCAGTATTAGATTGACAGAAGATAAAAAGTAGTTTATCTTTATTTTAGGTTTTATCTTAAGGGCCTCCTTGCGGAGGTTTTATATATGGAAATTAGAAACATTGCTATTATCGCCCATGTTGACCATGGGAAGACGGCTATTACCGACGCTTTGATGCGGCAGACGGGGATGGTTGGCGACGAATCGGTTGGAATGGATAGCGACACCCTTGAACAGGAAAGGGGAATTACGATTTATTCCAAAAACGCGTCGCTTTTCTACAAAGACACGAAAATCAATATCGTTGACACGCCAGGACACGCCGATTTTGGGTCGGAGGTTGAACGCGTGCTTCGGTCCATTGACTCAGTTCTTTTAGTTGTAGACGCGCAGGAAGGTCCGATGCCTCAAACCAAGTTTGTTTTGAAAAAGTCATTGGAACTTGGGCTGAAACCGATTGTCATTTTGAATAAAATTGACAAACCCGCCGCAAACCCCGCCCTTGCGCACGAGCAGGTCTTGGAACTTTTTATGGATCTTGGCGCGAATGAAGAGCAACTAAACTTTAAGGTTATTTACGCCATTGGTCGGGATGGAATTGCCAAGAGAAATTTAGAGGACGAATCAAAGGATTTAACTCCTCTTTTAGATATGATTTTAGAGGAGGTTCCGGCGGCGCTGTCTGATACATCGCTTCCTTTTAGAATGCAGCCGTTTAACTTGGCTTATGACGATTTTTTGGGGCGGCTTGCGATCGGGAGAATTTACGAGGGAGTGATTAAGCCGGGCTCGAAAGTGATTGTTAAAAAACCGAACGGCGAAACGCGACACGCGTCAATTACGAGAATTAACACATTTCAAGGGATAGAAAGAAAAGAAACCGAGGAGGCCGTCGCGGGGGATATTGTTATGATCGCGGGCATCCCCGACATCTATATTGGAGAAACGATTTGCGCCAATGTTGACCAAGAGCCGCTTCCAGCGATTGTTGTGGACGAGCCGACTATCTCCGCGAATTTTTTAGTTAACAATTCTCCTTTCGCGGGCCGAGAAGGAAAATTCGTAACAACGCGTCATATTAAAGAACGGTTGGAAAAAGAATTGGAAGTTAATGTCGGCTTAAGAGTTGATTTTTCCGCGAATGATATTTTTCGGGTCTTTGGAAGAGGAGAAATGCATTTGGCGATTCTTCTTGAAAATATGCGTCGCGAAGGATACGAACTTCAGATTTCTCAACCGCAAGTTATTATTAAAGTAGAAGACAGAGTTAAAAAAGAGCCATTTGAAGAAGTTATTATTGATGTTCCAGATGAGTTTTTGGGGACAATCATTGAGAATATGTCAAAGCGGAAAGGTATGATGCGGGAGATGAAATCAGAAAACGGAAATACGCGGCTGATTTTTGAAGCTCCGACTCGCGGAATTCTTGGCTACAGAAACGAGTTTGTTATTATCACGAAAGGAGAGGGAATTTTATGCTCGCGCGCGCTTGAATTCAGGCCATACGCGGGGGAGATTGAAAAAAGAAGCGTTGGTTCAATGGTTTCTATGGCGACAGGAAAGGCGCTTGGCTTTTCTCTTTTTAACCTGCAAAGTCGAGGCGCTATTTATATTGACCCCAATATTGAGGTTTATGAAGGAATGGTCATCGGAAACACTTCCAAAGGAGAATCTTTATCTGTTAATCCGACTAAGGGAAAAAATTTAACAAATGTGCGCGCTTCCGGTTCGGACGACGCCTTAAAACTTGTCCCTCCTTTGAAATTGACTTTAGAAAGAGGAATGGAAATTATGTCGGAAGACGAGTATTTGGAAATAACGCCCAAAAGCATCCGCCTTCGAAAAAAATTCCTCACAGGAATTGAAAGAACAAGAGCGAAGAGGAAAAGTTAATTGAAGATTTGACATTGTTGATATAATTTGATAACTTGTTTAAGTAATGCCTACGATTCATCAATTAATTAAGAGGCCGAGGAAGACGGCGAAGAGGAAACCAAAAGCCCCGGCTCTTTGGAAAAGTTTTAATTCGCTTAAGAATAAGCCGAGCACTATTTCGTCTCCGTTTAAACGGGGTGTTTGTGTTCAAGTTAAAACGATGACGCCGAAGAAGCCGAACTCGGCTATGCGAAAAGTGGCGAGAGTTCGTCTGACTAATGGAATGGAAGTGACTGCGTATATTCCTGGCGAGGGACACAAGTTACAAGAACACTCGGTTGTTTTAATCAGAGGCGGACGGGCGAAGGATTTGCCCGGAGTTCGTTATCGTGTCGTGAGAGGTGTTTTAGATACTGGAGGCGTGGAAGGGCGAAGGCAAAAGAGAAGCCGTTACGGAGCGAAGAGACCAAAGGCCGGAGCTCCCGCAAAGGGAGGAGAAGCGGCGGCCGCGCCAGCGGAGGAATAAAATATATGCGTAGAAAAAGAAACATAAAAAGAGAAATTAATCCTGACCCTAAATATGGGAATGCTTTGGTTGCTAAGTTTATTTCTTATCTAATGAAAGATGGAAAAAAATCTATCGCGCAGAGTATTTTTTACGGCGCGTTTGATATTATTAAAGAAAAAGTAAAAGACAAAGACCCTTTGGATGTTTTTGACCAAGCGATTAAAAACGCTTCTCCCGAAGTTGAAGTGAGAACGAAACGGGTTGGAGGCGCGCGCTATCAAGTGCCGCGCGAAGTGCGAGGGGAGAGGAAAATCGCTTTGGCCTCAAGATGGCTTATTGGTTCGGCTAAAAAGAAAAAAGGCAAACCAATGGCGGAAAAACTTGCTGAAGAATTAATGGAAGCGGCGAGGAATGAAGGCGTTGCTGTAGGCAAGAAGCAAGAAACGCACAAAATAGCCGACGCCAATAAGGCCTTCGCTCATTTTAGATGGTAGTTTTTTGATTTATTTTTATGCGAGAGTATCCAATTGAAAAAGTTAGAGATATTGGCATTATTGCCCATATCGACGCCGGGAAAACGACCGTATCCGAACGGATTCTTTTTTATACTGGAATTTCTCATAAAATTGGAGAGGTTCACGAAGGCGAAGCGATTATGGACTGGATGGAGCAAGAAAGAGAAAGAGGAATTACGATTACTTCGGCGGCAACGACTTGTTTTTGGAATCCGAGAGAATATTTTGCTGGCGGAGAAAAGAAAAATAAATATCAAATTAATATCATTGATACTCCCGGACACATTGATTTTACCGTTGAAGTCCAGCGTTCTTTAAGAGTTCTTGACGGGGCGGTGGTTGTTTTTGATGGAGTAGCTGGAGTTGAGCCGCAGTCAGAAACCGTTTGGCGGCAAGCGGACAAATTTAATGTGCCGCGAATTTGTTTTGTTAATAAACTTGATAGAATGGGAGGGAATTTTGAAACGAGTTTGCGCTCGATTTGGGAGCGGCTTACGCCTCACGCGATTGCGATGCAACTTCCTATTGGTTCCGAGGAAAATCTTGAGGGCGTGATTGATTTAATTAAAATGAAGGCGTTTAAGTTCGTCGGCAAGAGCGGAGAGGAAGTGACTGAAGAAGAAATTCCAGAGGACTTGAAAGAGAAAAGCGCGGAATACAGAAACAAAATGGTTGAAAAAATTGTTGAGCAAGAAGACGCTTTAATGGAAAAGTATTTAGGCGGAGAAGAAATTGGAGAAGATGATTTAAGACGCGTTTTACGGAAGGCGGTTATTGGATATAAATTAGTTCCTGTTTTTTGCGGTTCGGCTTTGAAGAATAAGGGGGTTCAACTTTTACTTGACGCGGTTGTTGATTACTTGCCGTCTCCGGCTGATTTGCCGCCGGTTGAAGGGTTTGATATGAGGGACGAAGAAAAAATGATGACCCGAGAGAACAAAGACGAGGAGCCATTTGCCGCTTTGGCTTTTAAGATGGCGACTGATCCGTTTGTTGGACAGTTGGCTTATGTCCGCGTCTATTCGGGTATTTTAACGAGCGGTTCGTATGTTCTTAATTCAATTACAGACAAAAAAGAAAGAATTGGGCGGATTTTAATGATGCATTCCAATAAAAGAGAAGAGGTTAAAGAAGTTTACGCTGGTGGCATTGCTGCTGTTGTTGGGTTGAAAAGCACGACCACGGGCGATACTTTGACTGATCCCGACCACCCAATTGTTTTGGAGAAAATTACTTTCCCTGAACCAGTTATTTCTATCGCGATTGAACCAAAGACTAAAGCAGACCAAGAAAAGATGGGCTTTGCATTGAAGAAATTAGCCGATGAAGATCCGACTTTCAGAATTAAGGGCGATATTGAGACAGGACAGACAATTATTTCAGGAATGGGTGAATTACATTTAGAAGTTCTTGTTGATAGAATGATGCGAGAATTTGGCGTTGACGCGAATGTCGGGCAACCGCAGGTTGCGTACAAAGAAACAGTCAAAAAACCTGCCAAAGCGGAAGGGAAATATGTTCGCCAAACGGGCGGACGCGGCCAGTACGGACATGTTTTAATTAGAATTGAACCGCAAGAACAAGGCAAGGGTTTCGAATTTGTTGATGAAATTAAAGGAGGAGTTATCCCGCAAGAATATATTCCCGCGACTGAAAAAGGAATTAAAGAAGCGATGGATAAGGGTGTTTTGGCGGGCTATCCTTTAGTCGATGTTAAAGTCACTCTTTATGATGGCTCTTACCACGATGTTGACTCCTCGGAAATGGCCTTTAAAATCGCCGGCTCAATCGCTTTGCAGGCGGCGGCGAAAGAAGCCAATTTGATTTTATTGGAACCGATTATGAAATTAGAAGTGGTCACGCCAGAACAATTTATGGGCGATGTTATTGGTGACTTAAGTTCCAAGCGAGGCAAGATTGAAACAATGGAAGATCGAGGCGAAGGCGCGAGCAAAGTTAAGGTGATTAGCGCTAAAATTCCTTTGGCAAATATGTTTGGCTATGCGACGCAAGTTAGGTCGTTGACACAAGGACGCGCTACCTTTAATATGGAGTTTGAGAATTACATGGAAGCGCCTAAAAGCGTCGTTGAAGCGATCGTTGGAGATAATAAATAAAAAAACTATGTGGGAAAAAATTAAGAAAATATTACAACAAGAAGGAGGAAAGTGTATTATTATGAAAGAAGGGGAGCCGACTTATCTTGTGACAATACTTGATAATGGGGTGGAAGAGGCGAACCAAACACTTACTGAATGGGAAAATGAAAAAGAGGTCTTTCAGGAAGAAGATGTTTTGGCAAATAATGTCGTTGAGGAAAACAGCAATCCAGTCAATCAGGAAGTCAAAATAGAGGATTTGCCGTTCTAACTATTGACTATTGTTTGTTTTTTGTGTAAGATTATTTTTATAAGTAGAATTAAAATAAATTTAATATAAGTGGATAGAGAATTTTGAATAGCGCGTTATTGCTCGCTGTTCTTTGTTCGTTGTTCACCGCAATTATTATGGCAGAAAAATTTGAGAGGACTAAGCCTCATCTTAATGTCGGTACGATTGGTCATGTTGACCATGGCAAAACCACTTTGACGGCGGCTATTTTAAAATGCCTCAAAGGGGCCGGTTTTGTCGCGCAAGACAGAGATGTTTCAGACATTGACAACGCTCCCGAAGAAAGAGAGCGCGGTCTGACTATTTCTGTGACACATGTTGAGTATGAGACGGCGAATAGGCATTACGCTCATATTGATTGTCCGGGACACGCTGACTACATTAAAAATATGATTACCGGCGCCGCGCAAATGGACGGCGGTATTTTAGTCGTTTCGGCTCCTGATGGCGCGATGCCTCAAACGCGCGAGCATATTCTTTTGGCTCGCCAAGTTGGTTTACCCGCCTTAGTTGTCTTTTTAAATAAAATTGACCAAGCCGATGATCCAGAATTAGTTGATTTAGTTGAGCAGGAGATTAGAGAGCTTTTGAGTAAATATGAGTATGACGGAGACAAAATCTCTATTGTTCGCGGTTCGGCCTTACAAGCGTTGGAATGCGGATGCGGCAAGACAGATTGTGATAAATGTGGTCCGATTTTGGAATTAATGAGCAAAGTTGACTCCGATATTCCCGAGCCAGTTCGCGCGACAGAGGAGCCGTTTTTGTTGCCCGTTGAGGATGTTTTCTCAATTGAAGGTCGCGGAACGGTGGCGACAGGAAGAGCCGAAAGAGGTATTGTTAAAGTAGGCGATGAAGTTGAAATAATTGGTTTAACAGACACAAAGAAAACAACTGTTACAGGTATTGAAATGTTTAACAAATCACTTGACGAGGGTAGAGCGGGTGATAATATGGGTGTTTTATTAAGAGGCACAAAAAGAGAAGAAATCACCCGAGGTCAGGTCTTAGCCAAGCCCGGATCAATCACTCCTCATCAGGAATTTGAAGGGGAAATTTATGTTTTAAGCAAAGAGGAAGGCGGAAGACACACACCTTTCTTTAATGGATATAAGCCACAGTTCTATATTAGAACAACCGATGTGACGGGCGATGTTACTCTACCAAAAGGGACAGAAATGATTATGCCGGGAGATACAGCGAATTTGAATGTTAAATTGGTCTCCCCGGTCGCATTAGCGGAGAAGCAAAGGTTTGCCATTAGAGAAGGAGGACGAACAGTTGGAGCGGGCGTAGTGACGAAAATTATCAAATAGCAATGGCGCAAAAAAAAGAAACGGAAGCAAAACAAAAAATTCGCATTAGAATTCAAGCGTATGACCACAAGCTTATTGACCAATCAGTCAAGCAGATTCTTGAAGTTGTCCAACGATACGATGCTGAAATATGCGGACCAGTTCCTTTGCCGACCGAATTTCATAAATATACGGTTAATCGCTCGCCTTTTGTCAACAAAGACGCGCGGGAACAATATGAAATGAGAATTCATAAGCGGCTGATTGATATTGTTAATCCGGAGCACAAAGTGATTGACGCGCTAATGGAATTAAGTTTACCTGCTGGCGTTGATATTGAAATAAAAATGATTTAGTTTTTTAGTTGTAAGCGAAAACTAATTTATGACGCGTATTTTTCTTTTTATTTATTAAAATTATCTTATCTCAACGAATTTAGTCATCTCAAACCGGGACTATTCCCGGTTTTTGTTTGCCAATATGAAATTTATTTTAGGAAAAAAATTAGGAATGAGCCAATTCTTTGGCGAGGATGGAAAGGTTATACCTGTCACATTAGTTGAGGCGCTTTCTTGTTATGTCGTCCAGGCGAAAACAAAAGAAAAAGACGGTTATCAGTCCGTTCAAGTTGGGTTCGGAGAAATTAAAGAAAGAAAGGTTAAAAAACCGCAAAAGGGGCACATTAAAAAAGCGAACTTGGAAAATAATTTTAGCGGCTTTAAGGAGTTTAAAGAGATTGACCTGAAAGTCGGAGACGAAATCAATATTTCTGTTTTTAATGAAGGCGATAAAGTTAAGGTCTCTGGTATTTCAAAGGGAAAAGGATTTCAGGGTGTGGTTAAAAGGCATGGATTCGCGGGAATGCCCGCTTCTCACGGAACGAAGCACTGCTTAAGAGCGCCGGGTTCAATAGGTTCTGGTTGGCCGCAAAGAGTTTTTAAGGGTATGAGGATGGCTGGAAAAATGGGAGACGAAAGGGTCTCTGTTAGAGGCTTGGAAATAGCCAAAATAGATACGGAGAATGGAATCATCGCTATTAAAGGAGCGGTCCCAGGCAAAAAAGGAACAATTTTGGAAATAGTCGGTCCGGGGGAGATAATAATTTCTTAAAATGCTAAAAGAAATAGTCTACAATCAAGAAGGCGAGGAAGTTGGGAAGGTTAATTTGCCGGCCGATGTTTTTGGTTTGGAAATTAATCAAGATTTGATTTGCCAAGCGGTTAACGCGCAAAGAGCGAACGCCAGAGAGTCAATAGCGCACACGAAAGACAGAAGCGAAGTGAGCGGAGGAGGAAAGAAGCCGTGGCGGCAAAAAGGAACTGGCCGAGCCAGGCATGGTTCAAACCGTTCGCCGATTTGGAAAGGCGGAGGTGTGACTTTTGGACCGACAAATGAAAGGGTCTTTACCCAAAAAATTAATAAAAAAATGAAGCAAAAGTCATTATTAATGGCTTTATCCTCTAAAGTAAAAGATGAGGAGATAATTTTATTGGATAAATTGGATTTAACCGAAGCCAAGACGAAAAAAATGGCAGAAATTTTAAATAAATTAAAAAATGGGGCTAAAAAAGATATAGACAAGGGGGTTTTGATTGTTTTGCCGGCGGTTGATCAAAAAATCATCACGGCGTCTCGCAATCTTCCAAAAATCAAAACAATTCAAGCGGATAGTTTAAATATTTACGATATTTTAAATTATCATTATTTGCTTATGCCTAAGGAATCAATCAAAGTAATCCAGAAATTTTATATCAAGCAATAAAAATTCATGTCATCATTAAATAAAATTAAAAAAGTCGTCTCCGCCTATAGAGTTATCAAAGAACCGCACATTACCGAAAAAGCAAGTTATTTGGGCGAGCAAAACAAGTATGCTTTTAAAATTTATCCAAAAGCGAATAAAAGCGAAGTTAAGAAAGCGGTTGAAGCCCTTTATGGAACGAAGGTGGAAAAGGTTAATATTATTCATTCCGCGCCAAAAAAGAGACGCGTTGGTAGAAGCGAGGGATGGCGGGGTGGACTTAAAAAGGGGTTTAAAAAAGCGATTGTAACTCTCAAAAAAGGAGAAAAGATAGAAATTGTAGGATAATTAATTTGTATATATGAAAAAGTATAAACCAACATCGCCGGGCAGGAGAGGAATGACCGTGGTGGATTATTCCGTTCTGACTAAAGCAAAACCGGAAAAAAAACTAACTAAAAAGTTGGTTCAAAAAGCAGGTCGAGGTAATCTCGGTCGTATTACGGTTCGGCACCAGGGCGGCGGTCATAAGAAAAAATATCGCTTGATTGATTTTAATCGCTCTGATAAGATAGATATTCCAGCAAAGGTGGCGGCGATTGAATATGATCCCAATAGAAGTTGTTTTATCGCTCTTTTGTATTACAAAGATGGCGAGAAAAGATATGTCTTGTCTCCAGAAGGACTCAAGGTTGGCGATGAGATTATCTGTCAGGAAAAGGCTCTTGTTGCTATTGGCAATAGAATGGAATTAAAGAATATTATCCCGGGAAGCCAAGTGTATAATGTTGAATTGACACCGAAAAAAGGTGGACAGATAGTTCGTTCGGCTGGCTCGTCGGCTCAAGTTATGTCGCGCGACGGCGGTTTTATCCATCTTAAACTTCCTTCAGGGGAAGTGAGAATGATCAGGGAAAACTGCATGGCGAGTTTGGGGCAGTTGAGCAATTTCGAGCATAATATGGTTGTGATCGGCAAAGCAGGAAGAAGCCGCTGGATGGGTAAACGACCCACGGTGCGCGGTTCAGCGATGAATCCCTGCGATCATCCTCATGGCGGTGGAGAAAACAGACAGTCAATTGGATTAAGAAGAGGTCCGAAAACGCCTTGGGGTAAGTTGGCTTATGGAGTCAAGACGAGAAAAAAGAAACACAGCGATAAATTAATTATCAAGAAAAGAGTTAAAAAGAAAAGGAAATAACTATGAGCAGATCACTTAAAAAAGGTCCATTCATTGACCCAAAACTATTGAAAAAAATATCAAAGTTAAAGCTGGGCGATAAGACCATTATTAAAACATGGTCTCGCGCTTGTGTTATTGCTCCCGAAATGGTAGGTTTTACTTTTGGAGTTCATAATGGCAAAGATCACATTCCTGTTTTCATTACCGAAGATATGGTTGGGCATAAATTAGGAGAATTTTCTTTGACAAGGAAATTTGTTAAACATGGCGGCAAAATGCAAAAAGAACAAGAAACGGCCGCGCGTAAATAATAATTATGATTACCGCCAAATTAAACAATTTAAGAACATCTCCCAGAAAAGTTAGGTTGGTCGCTGATTTGATTAGAGGAATGATGGTTATGGAAGCAGAAAAGCAGTTGAGATTTTCAACCAAAAAAGCGTCTGTTCCAATTTTAAAACTTTTAAATTCAGCGATTGCTAACGCTAAGCAGAACGCTGGTTTAGCGAAAGAAAATCTTTACATCGCGAGTATCGTTGTTGAGGCGGGGCGAACTCTGAAACGATGGCGACCGCGCGCGATGGGCAGGGCGGGACGGATCATGAAAAGAACCAGCCATATTATTTTGTCTTTGGAACAAAAGGGAATCTTGAAAGCCGAGCCAGAAAAAACGGAAAAGAAATTTGAAATTTTACCGCAAGAAGAAACGAAAGTAAAAAAAGAACCATCTCTTAAAACAAAATCAGTCAAATCAGAAAAACCTTATGCAACAACTTTAGGCTCAAAGAAAAGAATTTTTGGTCAACAAGCGGAGGGGGCGGGCAAAAAGATGTTTAGAAGGAAGAAGATATAAATTAATCACTATGGGAAGAAAAGTTCATCCATTTTCATTTAGAATCGGCGTGGTCACTGATTGGAGGTCGCGTTGGTTTGATCAAAAGAATTATAGGGCGTTATTAGAGCAGGATATTAAACTGCGCGGTTTTGTCGCGAAAAAATTAGAAAAAGCCGGAGTTGATTCTATCGAAATAGAACGGTCGGCTAATTTTATTAATATTATTGTTAAAACGGCTCGTCCCGGCTTGGTTATTGGACGCGGCGGAAGCGGCGTTGAGGATTTAAAACTTGAAATTAGAAAACTTCTTCAGAAAAAAACACCAGAATTATCTAAAACAGAAATTCGTTTAGAAATAGAGGAAGTTAAACAACCAACAAGCCGCGCGAGAATCGTCGCTCAAGAAATAGCCGGTCAAATAGAGAGAAGAATGCCTTTCCGCCGAACGATGAAACAGACCTTGAGCAAGATTATGGCGAATAAGGAAGCGCTGGGAGCTAAAATTATAGTGAAAGGGCGGCTTAACGGAGCGGAAATCGCGAGGAAAGAATGTATTAAAGAAGGAAGAATGCCTCTTCAAACATTACGCGCTAATATTGACTATGCTGAAGCGACCGCCTACACTACCTACGGAACGATTGGAATAAAAGTGTGGATTTATAAGGGAGAGATTTTTGATAAAGTTGTAGATATTAATTGATTTATGTTATCCCCAAAGAAAGTAAAACATAGGAAATGGCAAAAGGGCCGCAGAAGGAATAAAGGGAAAGAAACTCGCGGAGCGAAGTTGTCTTTCGGTTCTTATGGGCTTAAAGCAATGGCTGAATGTTGGTTGAGCGCCCGCCAAATTGAATCGGCAAGAAGAGCGATGACACGATATGTTCAAAGGGGTGGCAAGATTTGGATTAGAGTTTTTCCCGATAAGCCGGTAACTCAAAAAGGGATAGAAGTTCCTATGGGCGGCGGCAAAGGAAGCGTTGACCATTATGTTATGCCGATTAAACCGGGAAGAATTATTTTTGAAATGGATGGAGTTCCGGAGGATTTGGCGAAAGAAGCGATGCGTCGCGCCAGCCATAAGCTTCCAATGAAAACGAAATTTATCACGAAATTAATTGATTAACATGAAAATTAAAGAGTTGCGCCAAAAAACAGAAAAAGAATTGAAAGATTTATTAAGCGAAGACCGTCGCAAACTTGGTCAGTTTAAGTTTGATTTGGCGTCAAAAAAGATTAAAAACGCCGGACAGATTGGAGAATTGCGCAGAGATATTGCTAAAATTTTAACTATTTTACAAGCAAAAAAAAATGATTAAAGAAAAAGAAAAAAAGGGCCGTTTTCTTAAGGGAATAGTGGCAAGTGATAAAATGGATAAAACCATCACGGTTTTGGTGACCAGATATAAAGAGCATCCGAAATACAAGAAAAGATATAAAGTTAGCAAAAAGTACAAAGCGCACGACGAAAAAAATGAATACAAAAAAGGAGACAAGGTCATTATCCAAGAAACGCGTCCGATTAGCAAAAACAAAAAGTGGACAGTAAAGAGTAAAGAGTAATTTCCAATTTTCAATTCTCAATTTCCAAACAATTCTCAATGATTAAATTTTCAAATAAGAAAAACAAAAAAAGAATAGAAGAAAAGAAATTTGAGATTTTTGAAAATTAAGAAATTAAGAAATTGTTTGAAAATTGAAAATTAGAAATTGAAAATTTTTATTTATGATACAGCCAGGCACAAAATTAAAAGTAGCGGATAACTCTGGAGCTAAAACAATAGAGTGTTTTAAGATATTAGGCGGAAGCCACAGACGATACGCTCAAATTGGCGATGTTTTTGTCGCGGCCGTTAAGACGGCTGATCCTAGGAAGGTGGTCAAAAAGAAAGATGTTGTTAGAGCCGTTCTTGTCCGACAAAAAAAGGAATTTCGCCGCGCGGATGGTTCATATATTCGCTTTGACGAAAACGCGGCGGTTATTGTTGACGGGAAAAATCCAAAAGGAGGTCGTATTTTTGGACCAGTTACGCGTGAATTAAAAGAGAGGGGCTTTGACAAAATTGTTTCATTAGCTCCAGAAGTATTATGAAGATTAAAAAAGGCGATACGGTCTTAGTTATTACAGGGAAAGACAAGGGCAAGAAAAGCAAAGTTCTTGAGGCTTTTCCGCGTCAAAATAAGGCGATGGTAGAGGGGGTTAATATAGTCAAAAAGCATCGGCGCGCGCAAAAGCAAGGGGAGAAAGGGCAAATTGTTGAAATTCCAAGACCGCTTGATAGCTCAAATCTTAAGTTTGTTTGTCCTAAATGCAACCAAGCAACGAGAATTGGATATAAAATTACAGGGCAAGAAAAGAATAGAACTTGCAAAAAATGCGGGCAAGAGGTATAAACTAACTACTAATATGTCAGGACTAAAAGAAAAATATCAAAAAAAGGCATTACCCGCGTTGAAAGAGAAATTTGGGTATAAAAATGATTTGGCGGCGCCAAGAATCAAGAAGGTGGTTATTAACACAGGATTTAACCCCGACAAAAAAGACGATAAGGCGCAAGAAGAAATTGTCAATAATTTGGCGTCAATTGTTGGGCAAAAACCTTCTTTTCGCCAAGCGAAAAAAGCGGTAGCAACATTTAAAACGAGGAAAGGAATGATTGTTGGTATAGCCGTAACTTTAAGGGGCAGACGAATGTATGACTTTTTAGATCGTTTGGTTGATATTGTTTTGCCGCGAAGCAGAGATTTCCGGGGCCTGCTTCTAAAAAATATTGACCAAGGAGGAAATTTAAATATTGGCATTAAAGAGCAAATCATTTTTCCAGAAATTTCGGCTGAAAGCGCGAAAAGCATTTTTGGGCTAGAGATTGCCGTGGTAACTTCGTCTAAAAACCGAGAGGAAGGAATTGAATTATTTAAATTATTGGACTTTCCTATTATAGGATTGATAAGGCAAGAATAAGAACTATACTATGGCTAAAAAATCAGTTATTGCTAGAGCAAATAAAAAATTGAAATTTTCATCCCGTTTAGTTCGGCGCTGTTTTCGTTGCGGGAGGAAAAGAGCGTTTTTCAGAAAATTCGGGATTTGCCGTATTTGTTTTAAGGAATTAGCCAGTAAAGGAGAACTTCCCGGAGTTAAGAAGAGTAGTTGGTAGTATCGAAATTAGAAATTATAAATTATGACAGATCCAATTTCAGATATGTTAACAAGAATAAGGAACGCGCAAGCCGTCTCTCACAAGACGGTCTCTATCCCGTTTTCAAAACTTAAATTTAGTCTTGCTCAAGTTTTCGAAAAGTCCGGGTTTGTCGGCGCGGTGTCTTCGCAAGGTAAAAAAATAAATAAAACAATTAAAATCGTATTGAAGTATGAAGAAAATCAATCAGTTATTAGAGAATTAAAAAGAATCAGCAAGCAAGGGCAAAGGATTTATATCAAGAAAGGCGATATTAAGCCAGTAAGACATGGCTATGGACTCGCTGTCATATCCACATCTAAAGGGTTAATGACTAGCGCGGAGGCGAGAAAGAAAGGGTTTGGAGGAGAAGTTATTTGCGAAATTTGGTAAAGGATAGAAGTAATTTTATATTATTATGTCGCGTATAGGAAAAAAAATAATTATTATCCCTGAAAATGTAGAAGTTAAATTTGACAAAGGAGAAGTTGTCGTTAAAGGGAGTAAAGGAGAGTTATCTCAATTGATTCCTCTTGAGTTAGAGATATCTATTAAAGATAAGGAACTTTTGGTGACGCCGAAAAGGAAAGGGAAGGACGCGTCCGCTTTGTGGGGTCTCATTAGAAGCTTGATCGCCAACATGATTCAAGGCGTAAGCGAAGGGTTTGAAAAGCAATTGGAAATTAACGGCGTTGGTTATCGGGTTGTTCTTGAAGGCAAGACGCTTGTTTTAAGTTTGGGCTTGTCTCATTCAGTCAAAATAGAGGCGCCTGAAAAGATTGAATTTAAGGTGGAAAAAAATATTATTACTGTTTCGGGTATAGACAAACAAGCGGTTGGTCAAATAGCGGCTAAAATCAGAGATCAGAAAAAGCCAGAGCCATATAAAGGTAAAGGGATTAGATATATAGATGAAGTTATTAGAAGGAAGTCAGGCAAAAAAGCGGCTGGTTCAGAATAAATATTATGACAAAACAAGATCAAAGGAATAAGCGCCATAAGCGCGTTAGAGGGAAGGTGATCGGGATTGAAAAATGTCCGCGTCTTTCGGTTTTTCGCAGTAATAAATATATTAATCTTCAATTAATTAATGACGAAACGGGAAAAACGATGGCGAGTTTTAATGATTTAAAAATTAATAAAAAAGGGAAAACGAAAATAGAGGCAGCTAAGGAAGCTGGAATCGCGCTTGCGAAAAAGGCGAACGAACAGAAAATTGAAAAAGTTGTTTTTGACAGAGGCGGATATAAATATCATGGTCGCGTTAAGGCGGCGGCTGAAGGAGCAAGAGAAGGAGGACTGAAATTCTAAATTTTAGATTATAAATTATGTTCAATCAAAATAAAGAACAATCTAAATACGAACAAAAATTGCTTGATGTCGCGCGAGTAGTAAGAGTAGTTGCTGGCGGACGGCGATTTAGGTTTCGTGCTGTAGTAGCGATTGGAGACAGAAAGGGCAATGTTGGCGTTGGGGTGAGCAAGGGGCAAGATGTCGCGGTCGCGGTTGAGAAAGCGGTGGCTGGAGCGGAAAAGTGTTTAATTAATATCCCTTTAGTTGATGGAACGATTCCTCATAAAACAGAAGCGAAGTTTTGCAGCGCTAAGGTTTTGCTAAAGCCAGGCATAAAAGGAAAAGGAATTGTCGCGGGCGGCGCGGTGCGAGCGGTTTGCGAACTGGCCGGCATCGAGAATGTTTCAGGGAAGATTTTAGGCAAAACAAAAAACAAACTTAATAACGCTAGAGCGACTATTAAGGCACTGAGTTTATTAAGGTCAAAGAAAGCGAGCGCGAGAGCAATTAGCGCGAAATAAATATGAGACTACATCAATTAAAATCTACTTCTTGGAAAAAGTCCCGCAAACGAGTTGGTCGGGGAGGCAAAAAAGGAACTTATTCAGGCCGCGGGATGAAAGGGCAAAAATCAAGAGCCGGTGGGAAGCCGCGTCCAGGTTTTGCTGGGGGCGATACGACGCTAGTGAAAAGATTGCCGAAAAAGAGAGGGCAAATTGGGAAAACAGAGCTTAAAAAAGGATCTAAACTGTCGCGGTTAAAATTAATGATTAAACCGGTCGTTTTCAATTTGGGCGATTTTGACAAGAAATTTTTCGCTAAAGACGGCTCTTCTTTTCATTGGGAAGAAAAGGAAGTTATTTCCCCAAAGAGCTTGCTTGAGAAAGGATTGATTCGCAGAATACAAGGGAGAATTCCCAAGATTAAAATTTTAGGTGTTGGCAAATTAAGAAAAAAACTTGTTTTCAGCGGCGTTGTTTTTTCAAAAAGCGCGCGCGAGAAATTAGGAATTAAAGAAGCAGATGAAGTGGCTAAATAAAATTACCCAAATTTTCAAGATTAAGGACTTGCGCCAAAAGATTTTGTTCGTCTTGTTTATTTTGGTTGTTTTTCGCATCGTTGCCAACATTCCCGTGCCAGGCATTGACATAGAACGACTAAGTCAGTTTTTTTCAAATAATCAGTTGTTTGGTCTTTTGAATATTTTCACGGGCGGAGCGATGAGTAATTTGTCAATTAGCATGCTTGGGCTTGGTCCGTACATCACGGCGACGATTATTATGCAATTATTAACGATGATTTTCCCCTCGTTGGAAGCGATTTACAAAGAAGAAGGGGAAGCGGGCAGGCAGAAGTTTAATCAGTACGGCAGAATGCTCACGGTTCCTTTGGCTGTCCTTCAATCATACGGAATGCTCACGCTTTTAAGTCGACAGGGAATTCTTGATTCTTTGTCGGCTTTGCAATGGATTACTTCTATTACTGTTATTACGGCGGGGGCGGTATTTCTAATGTGGCTGGGCGAGATGATTTCAGAAAAAGGGATTGGAAATGGAGTTTCTTTGCTAATTTTTGCGGGAATTATTTCCAGCGTTCCAATGTCAATCAGAGAATTGGCGGTTACTTATGATGTTTCTAAAATTCCTTCCTATCTTGCTTTTTTCGCTGTTGCTTTAGTTATTACGGCCGCCGTTGTGGTCATTACCGAAGGGCGGCGCAATATTCCCGTTTCTTACGCAAAACGAATTCGGGGCAACAAGGTCTATGGCGGCGTTTCCACCTATTTGCCATTAAATGTTAATCCAGCGGGCGTTATTCCAATTATTTTCGCCTTGTCAATTATGCTTTTTCCTGGAATGGTCGCCGGGTTCTTGAGCGCTTCCAGTATTGGCTGGCTTGCGCGTATTTCGCAAATAGTGAGCGGACTTTTTGAAGACCCGTGGTTTTACGGAATTACATATTTCGCTTTAGTTGTTTTGTTCACATACTTTTACACGGCGGTCACTTTTGACCCAAATAATGTCTCTAATAATCTGCAAAAAATGGGCGGTTTTATTCCAGGCATCAGACCGGGCAAACCGACTGCCGCTTTTCTTTATTTTATCCTCAACCGCGTTCTTCTTTTTGGCGCCATTTCTTTGGGTCTCATCGCCGTTTTGCCGTCAATCATTCAAGGCGCGACAGGCATTACCGCCTTCGGTTTCGCCATTGGCGGAACAGCCCTGCTGATTGTCGTTTCCGTCGTCTTAGACACAATCCGCCAAGTCAATTCTCAACTGACAATGAGGGATTACGAGGGATTTTAAAAATTGACAAAAATTTGGGCTGGAATTAGAATAAGAATAATAAAGAAATTATGCGCGATAGAAAATTTTCATATAATATTATTTTGCGCCCAGAACCAGAAGGCGGATTTACGGTGACCGTTCCTAGTTTGCCTGGGTGTGTTACTTATGGTAAGAATTTAAAAGAAGCAAAAAAAATGGCAGAAGACGCGATAAAAGGATATTTAGTCAGTTTAAAAAAACACAACGAACCAATTCCAAGCGATGAAAACGATTTTATTGGTTCTGTTGATTTGGAAATTTCAGATATAAAGCGAAATCTCGCTTGCGCTTAATTATGTCTAAATTGCCTGTTTTGACTTCCAAGAAACTAATCAAAATTCTCAAAGAAAAAGGTTTTGAAATAGATCATTCCACGGGAAGTCATTTTATTTTTCGTCATTCGCTTAATAGCAAAATGGTCACTGTCCCATTTAAAAATAAAGATATTCCCAAGGGAACAATTATAAGCATTTTAAGGCAAGTCGGTATTTCTAAAAATGATTTAATTAAATTCAAGCGTTAAAATGTCAAACCGACCTAAAATTATTATTCTATTCGGCCGTTCGGGGTGCGGCAAGGGAACGCAGGCGACTCGTTTGCGGGAGGAGTTTGGTTTTGATTATTTAAGCAGTGGAGATTTGTTGCGAGAGAGGGCGAAAGATAACGATTTTTCGGGGTTAAAATTAAGAAAGGTCTTAAAAGACGGCGAACTAGCGCCGTCCTTTTTAATGTTTCAAATTTGGAGCGCGAAAGTTGAGGAAATAAAAAACAAAAATGTTTTAGAAGGTCTCATTATTGACGGAAGCCCGCGCGCGCTGGCGGAAGCGAAACTAATGGACGATGTTTTTGAGTGGTATGAATGGAAAGACATCAAAGTTTTTTTAATAGATATTTCAGAAGAAGAAGCGTTTGGGCGTTTGACTAAAAGGCGCGTCTGCAAAGATTGCAGACGGATTATTCCCTGGGTGGACGACCTTAAGAATTTAAAAAAATGCGATAAATGCGGCGGAGAATTAGAAACGCGTTCCGACGACAAACCCGAGGCGATTCAAGCCCGTCTTGATTATTACAAAAAAGATGTCCAGCCAGTAGTTGACTACTACGAAAAAAGAGGCGCTTTAATTAGAATCAACGGCGAACAAACCATAGAGAAGGTTTATGAGGATATAAGAAAACTACTATGATCTCCATAAAAACACCTCAAGAAATTGAAATAATGACTCAAGCAGGCAAGATTTTGGCTGGGATTATTAGGGAATTGAAAAACAAGGTTGAACCGGGGATAACGACCAAAGAATTGGACAATCTCGCGGAGAAACTTATTTCAAACGCCGGCGCCAAGCCGGCTTTTAAGGGCTATCGGGGCTTTCCCGCCGCTTTGTGCGCTTCAATTAACGAACAAATTGTTCACGGCGTTCCTTCTGGCAGAAAATTGGTTGAGGGAGATATTCTAAGTTTGGACTTGGGTATTCTTTACAATGATTTTTATTCCGATATGGCGGCGACAGTTCCGGTTGGCGCGATTGACCCGGAAGTTGGCCGTTTAATTAAAGCGACTAAAAAATCGCTCAAAAGAGCGATTGGCAGGGTTAAACAGGGCAAAACAATTGGCGATATCGCCCAAGCGGTCCAAAGTCACGCTGAAGGACAGGGGTTTCAAGTCGTCCGTGAACTCTGCGGACACGGCATCGGTCGCCGCCTCCACGAAGACCCGGAAATTCCCAATTTCGGACAAAGACACAAAGGACCCGAATTAAAAGTCGGCATGGTTCTGGCGATTGAGCCAATGCTCACCATAGGAAAGCCGAAAATAAAAAAGGGCCCCGATGGCTTTGTCTACCAAACAGCCGACAACAGCATCTCCGCCCACTTCGAACATACCATTGCCGTAACAGAAAGAGGGGCGAGGGTGCTTACAGAATAAGGTTCCGGGGACAGTCCCCCAGAGGGGACTGTCCCCTTGGGATTAAAATGGGGGCTGCCCCCGCAACGGGGGCAGCCCCCATTCATCGTCCCCAAACATCTAAAAAATTTGACAAATAACGAAAGATAACATATAATTTTACACAAGTAGGGTCTGCTGATTTTCAGCGGAAAATTGTATCTTAAAAATTGGATAAAGGAGGTTTGTTATGACGACGAGAAAATTTGTTGTTACAGACGAACAAGAGAAGATTTTTCACAAAAGGCGGCGAGAACTGGAAAATAGGTTTTTCAAGGGTGCCTTAAATCCAGAAGATGTAAATCAAGGCTTACAGATGCTTATTGAGGGGCGAAAAGTAATAGTTTTTAAGGAGAAACCAAACATTCCGGCTTTAATTGTTGACTGGCGAAACTTCTACAGCGAACTTGGAATTGAAGCAGATTTTTCAAACCTGCAAATTCCAAACAAGCAAAAAGGTTTTGACCATCTGATTATCGTGGCGAAAGAAATGACACCGCAATTGCTCTACGACAAATGCGAAGAACTATTCCCCTGTTGGAAATGGACAGACAAGAATTTGGATGAAATTGTAGAATCCGAAAGAACAGCCAAAAATGGCGCCTACGCCATTTGGGTCAGAGACAGAGTTGAAGCGGATGAAGAATTAAAAAATCTATCTGCTGACGACCTAAAAAACAAAAACATTCCAGGCATTACTTTGGAAGAGCGACTCATTCACGAGCTCAAGTATTTCAAAGAAACTGGCAAACACTTAGATAGAGATAATGTTACTCTTTGCGCGGGTTCGCGCTATTCTGATGGCCATGTGCCGGGTGTCGACTGGTACGGTGGCAGGCTCGAGGTCGGCTGGCGCTCTCCTGACCGTCGCGGTGGCTTTTTGCGCGCTCGTCGGGCAGTTTCTTAACCTTGTACCTTTTATCTTTTAACCTTTTCAAAAACAAAAAAAGCCGCTCTTTATAAAGAAGAGTGGCTTTTTTTATTCCGGGGACTGTCCCCTTGGGATTAAAACGGGGGCTGCCCCCGCAACGGGGGCAGCCCCCAAACCCTGCCTTAAACTACTTCTTCCCCTCAATCTCTTCCCTCATTTTCTCAATAAACTTCCCAACTTCCATCGCGCCGAGATTGCCTTTTTGTCTTTGGCGGGGGGCGATGGTTTTTGATTTTTCTTCTTTTTCGCCGACGATAAGGAGGTAGGGGATTTTTTGCGTTTCGCCTGCGCGAATTTTTTTGCCAAGCGTTTCGTCGCTCTCGTCAATTTCAACGCGGATATTTTCTTTCTTTAATTGTTTGGCGACCTCCTTGGCGTATTTGTTGAATTTCTCGCTGATGGGGATAATTCGCGCTTGGACGGGAGCGAGCCAAACAGGGAAGGCGCCCGCAAAATGTTCAATCAATAACGCTAAAAATCTCTCATAAGACCCAAGGATGGCGCGATGAACCATAACGGGGTTTACTTCTCTGCCTTTCTCGTCGATATAAGTCAAATCAAAGCGTTTGGGCGTGGCAAAATCCAACTGAACGGTCGGAATTTGTATTTCTTTGCCCAATGAATCCTTGAACATAAAATCAAGTTTTGGCCCATATAAAGCGGCTTCACCTTCCATCCTTTTTGCGTCTAATTTCATTTCGTCGGCGACTTCAGCCAAGATTTTTTCACATTTATCCCAATCCTTTGAATCTCCTATATATTTTTCGGGGTGGTCATAGTCCCTTAACGACAAAGACACCCAATGGTTCTCCCAAAGACCCAAGGCGGTATAGAATTCTTTAATAATATTGACCATATTTTTAATTTCATCTTTAACTTGGTCAATTTTACAAAAAGAATGTCCGTCTTCAACTGTAATCGCGTAAACTCTATTTAAGCCACCGACTTCCCCCGTTTTTTCGGCTCGGTATTGTTTCTCTGATTCCATATATCTGATCGGTAAATCGCGATAAGACCTTGTCCTTGAAGCGTAAATCTGCGTTTGATGAGGGCATTGAACCGGCTTCATGGCGAATTTATGTCCTTTTTCCGAAGTGACATGAAAAAGTTCTTCGCTGAATTTTTTGGCGTGTCCCGAAAGTTCAAATAATTCTATTTTGGCCAAATGAGGAGTCATTACTTTTTCAAAACCGTAATTTCTACAAACCGATTCAATATGTTTTTTTAATTCGTCAATTATAATTACCCCCTTAGGCGTGAATAAAGGCAATCCTGGACCAACCAAATCGGAAAAAACAAATAAATCTAATTCTTTGCCTAATTTTCGATGGTCTCTCTTTTTCGCTTCTTCCACCATCGCTTGATATTCGTCCAATTCTTTTTTGCTTTCAAAGGCGATGCCGTAAATCCGCGTCAGCATTTTATTTTTTTCGTCGCCTCTCCAATAAGCGCCGGCGATTTTCGTTAATTTAAAAGTGTCTAATTTAATTTCTTTAGTTGAAGAAACATGAGGGCCAAGACAAAGGTCAGTGAAGTCGCCGGTCTTGTAGATAGTGACCTTTTCTAAATCTTGAATCAATTCCACCTTATACGGCTGTTTTAATTTTTTGAATAATTTAATTGCTTCTTCAGCGTTTAATTCTTCTTTTTCAAATTTTACGCCTCTTTGAATTAGTCCTCTCATCGCTTTTTCTATCTTAGGCAGGTCATCAGGGGACAGTCCCTGCTTTGCGGGGACTGTCCCCGTAAAATCTGTCCCCGTAAAATCTATATCATAATAAAATCCGTTTTCAATAATTGGACCAATGCCAAACTTCGCCTCCGGATAAAGTTTTTGAACAGCCGCGGCGAGAATATGAGCCAAAGAATGGCGAATGATTTCAATTTTTAGTAGTTTAAACATAATTTACTCTATTACTTTAACACTATCGCAAAGTATCTTCAAGTCGTCGTTTCGGTCGCTTAGACGACCTCCAAGAAGGACAATCGTCTCTTCTTGCCAGATATCGGGGTTTTTCGCAAGGACGCTTGGGAAAACCAACGCTTCTATTCGTCCAGTCATATCCTCAATTTCAACAAAAAGCATCGGTTGTCCTGTTCGCGTATTAATTCTTTTAATACGGTTAATAATACCTCCGACTTTAATTCTAGTGCCAGCGTGGTTTTTGGAAATACTCTGGCATTTTATAGTTTTTCCCGCCAATTGTTTTTGATACGCTTTAAGGGGGTGTTCGGAAATATACAAACCGAGCAGTTCTTTTTCCCAACCAAGCAGTTCTTTTTTTTCCGCGGGAGGGGCGGACGGCAATTTGAAAGACGGCGCGACCATTGGTTGGTCGCTAAACAAACTGATTTGTCCGTTCGCTTTGTTTTTTTGCGATTCGCGCGCCAAATTTAACATCATTTCAACAGCGTTCAAAAGTTGATTTCTTTCTCCAAAGGCGTCAAACGCGCCGCATTTAACCAAACTTTCCAGCGATTTCTTATTAAGGTCTTTTGAATTAACTCTTTCCAAGAAATCGGTGATTGATTTGAAGGCGCCGTTTGTTTTTCTTTCTTCAACAATAGCATGAACGACATTATCACCCACATTTTTGACCGCTTTTAAACCAAACCTAATGATTCTATCTCCCGCCTTGGTGAAATCGTGGTTACTTTCATTAATGTCAGGAGGTAAAACTTTGACGCCTATTTGGTTACATTCATCAACCAAAAAAGAAATTCTTTCAATATCGTTTTGGTCGGAGGTCATGACGGCCGCCATAAATTCGGTTGGGTAGTGGGCTTTAAGATAGGCGGTTTGGTAGCCGATTAGGGCGTAGCAAGTCGCATGGGCGGCGTTAAATCCATAGCCAGCGAACGGTTCTACCATCTGCCAGACCTTTTCGGCGATTTGACGGCTGATATTATTCTTAATCATTCCGTCAATCATTTTCTTCGCTTGCTCGTCCAAAAGTTTCTTAATTTTCTTTCCAACCGCTTTGCGAAGCGTATCCGCCTCAGCCGGAGTAAAAAGCGACAAATCGCGCGCGATTCTCATCAACTGTTCTTGATATACGCAATTGTGTACAATAATGTTGTTGGCAATAAAATTATGTGTTCCTTCCACTTCTAAATCATAAACATTTTCTTTTCCTTTACGCCGAATAGAAGCAATGTCTTCCCATCTCGCATGTTTGTTTTGGCATAGATTTATTAATTCTTTATCTTTAAGGAAATAAGCGATTTTATTCGCTACTTGCAAATTTAAGCGATTTTTTATTTTTCCTTCTTTGCCAAAAAATCCCTTTCGACTTATCTTCAAAATATTTGAGAGAGATCGTTGCGAAATGGAATATTTTTTTTGATATTCAATAATTTTTTTAAGAAACGGTTTTCTCGGAACAAATTCCTTGCAATCTTCTATTGGTCGCTTTAAATATTCAGCAAGTCGTTTTTTCTTATCAGTTATCATTAGATGGCCTATTTGATTATAGAATTCTCGCAAATTGTAAATAATTATCCGATAAGATTGTATCATCTCATCGCGCTGGTTTTTATATTTTTCCACTCTGTAGATATGACTGTTGATGCCTAATTTTAATAAAAGAGTTTGGAGATCGTAAATAATTCTTTTGGAAATCGCGGTTAGATAGGCGGATTTTAGCGATATCCCGCCATCGCAGTCCCAAAAAGTCGCTAAAAACGCCGCGATACATTGATTATCTAATTCAAAGACAAATTTTGGTATAAATTTGTCAACTGACTTTTTGCCGCCTTTTTTATCTTTCAACCCCAACTCTCTCATCCATTCCAACAAACTATTAGGTTGATGGTATTTGGTGGTAATTTTCTTTGATGGATTGGCGCGCTTGACGCCTCTAATATGTTCGCTGAATGTGATTTTTAGATTATCAAAGGCGTTAGCGCGTTTTTTGAAATCGTTTAATATTTTTTCGTCTTTATTAACTAAATAGCACGAATTATGGTTTGACAGAGCGCCGTCGGCGATTAAATATGCCAAAACCTTGAGTTTGTCTTCGTTGAATTTCTTTATTCCGGAAAAAAGTTTTTTAGGGGTCATGATAAAGTCGCCCTTTTCCAGATTTTTTAATTTTTTCCATCCATCCGGAGTTAAAAATTCATGGTCGGCAGTAGCTTTGATTTGTTTTCCTGTTCGCAATCGAATTTCATAAACATTTTTTATCCCGTTAATAAATTTATTAATAATTTTCTTTTTGACGAAAGATTTTCCGTTCCATGATTGAACATAAAGTTGCTTAGAAGAACCAATCGCTTCGTCTATGCGCAATATTCCGCCAGGATTTGCTTCTTGGACAAAAGAGTCGCCAGTAACACAAACGCCGTAAGTGTTTTTTAGGATTGGTTCAAGGAGTGGGTGGATGTATCTGACTTCTTTTAGTCCATGCTTGCGGGCGATGAAGTCGGGGATAAATTCCATTGGACCGGGGCGGTAAAGCGCGACCATAGCGACAATATCCTCAAATTGGGTTGGCTTTAATTCTCTTAAATATCTCTTCATTCCGTTTGATTCCAATTGGAAGACGCCAGTCGTGTTTGCTTCCTGAAAGACCTTGAATGTTTCTTCGTCGTCCATGGGGATATTAGCCAAATCAATATCTTTTCCGATTAATTCTTTAATTTGTCGAAGCGCGTTTTGAATAATCGTCAAAGTTTTTAACCCGAGAAAATCCATTTTTAAGAGGCCTAATTGTTCAATCGCGTGCATTTCATATTGTGTCACGATCGTTTGGTCATCTTTGCCGGAGCGTTGGCAGGGAACCATATCATCAAGCGGTTCTTTCGTAATCACAACCCCGGCAGCGTGGGTTGAGGCGTGGCGGACAACCCCTTCAAGTTTCATCGCCATATCAATCAGCCGTTTAATTTGCGGGTCTGACTCGTACGCTTTGTGAAGTTCTTGCGATTCATAAACGGCCTCTTTGAGCGACAAGCCAAAGGGAACCATTTTCGCCGTTTGGTCGCAAACGATGTAAGGGTAATCAAGGGCGCGTCCGACATCGCGGATAGAGCCGCGCGCCGCCATCGTCCCAAAAGTAATAATTTGGGCGACATGGTTTTGCCCATATTTTTTCGCGACATATTCAATGACTTCGTTGCGGCGGTCGTCGGCGAAATCCAAGTCAATATCAGGCATTGAAACGCGCTCGGGATTTAAAAACCGTTCAAAAAGCAAATTGTATTTAAGCGGGTCAATTTCTGTAATGCCAAGCAAAAAGGCGATAAGCGAGCCCGCGGCTGAACCCCTGCCTGGGCCGACTCCGATTCCTTGCTCCTTCGCCCAGTCCACGAAATCACAGACGATCAGGAAATATGAAGCAAAACCCATTTTGTTGATGATTTTCAATTCGTAATCAAGCCGTTCTATAATCTCTTTGCTTGTTCCGTCCGGATAGCGGGTCTTCAATTCTTGGCGGCAAGTTTTTTCCAAAACGCCGTCGGGCGTTTCTCCTTTGGGAACTTCAAAAGAGGGGAGTTGAATTGTATCAAGGACAAATCCAAAATCGCACTGCTGGACAATTTTTTGGGTATTAGAAATCGCGTCAGGCGTGTCTTTGAAATCCGCGACCATTCGCTCAATCGGCCGCAAGGAAAAATCGTTTTCTTTCATAGAGAGACGGTTTCCATCGTCCATTTTCTTGTCCATTTGGATGCTCATCAAAACATCCTGCGCTTCGGCGTCTTCGGGTTTGATATAGTGAACATCGTTCGTCGCGACCAAGGGGATATTGTTTTTTCGCGCGATTTTAATTATTCCATCGTTGGCGATTCTTTGTTCAGGTAAATCAGGATGGTTTTGGATTTCTAAATAGAAATTGCCCGCGCCAAATATTTCCTGATATTCAAGCGCCAATTTTTCCGCCTCGTCCAAGTGGCCGTTGATAATTGTCCGAGGAATTTCTCCGACAATACAGGCGGAAAGGGCGATTAACCCTTTGCTATGTTTTTTAAGAAGTTCTTTGTCAACGCGCGGCTTGTAATAGAAGCCCTCTAAATACGCTTTGGTCGTCAGTTTAACTAAATTGCGATAGCCCTCTTCGTTTTTAACCAACAAAACCAAGTGATACGATTTATTATCAATATTCGGCCTTTTTTGGAACATTCCATTGGGCGCAATATACATTTCGTTTCCTAAAATTGGACGAATTCCTCTCTTTTTCGCTTCCCGATAAAATTCAACCAGCCCATACATAGAGCCATGGTCGGTTAAAGCGATAGAAGGCATCTTCAACTCCTGACACATATCCAACAAAGGCCCGATTTTAGCGAGCCCGTCCAAAAGAGAATAGTGCGAGTGAACATGAAGATGAGTGAAGGACATAAAATTAGTATACCACCTCCACCCCCTCCCGCAAAGATTGACATTTCTTGAAAAATGGTTGTTTGGGGACTGAATTAAAAAGGTCAGACCTTTCAAAACGACATTCTCGCGACTGCTTATTATTTAGTGACAAACTAATGGAAAGGTCTGACCTTTTTAATTTAACACACGAGGTCTAACACACTATTACTCCAAAATTGATTTCTTGAAAATAGATAGTTTTAGGATATAATAAAGGTATGGATAAACAACAAGCCCGAGAGAGAATAGCCAAATTGCGGGATGTGATTAATGAGCATCGGTATCGGTATCATGTTTTGGACGCGCCTGTTATGAGCGACGCGGCTTTGGATTCTTTGAAGCATGAATTGGCGGAGTTGGAGCGGTTGTATCCGGATTTAATTACTTCCGATTCGCCGACGCAGAGGGTGGGTGGGAAGGCGTTGGATAAGTTTGAAAAAGTCCGTCATAACTTGCCCATGCTTTCTTTGGAAGATGTTTTTTCGGATGAGGAATTGGATGAGTGGCGGGAGAGGATTCAGAAATTGGCGCCCGCCCAAAAGATAGATTATTTTTCAGAATTAAAAGTGGACGGTTTCGCCGTGAGTTTGATTTACAAAGATGGAGTTTTTTTTCAGGGAGCCACGCGCGGGGACGGGAAGGTGGGCGAGGATGTGACGCAGAATTTGAAAACAATTTTTTCCATTCCTTTGAAGTTAGAAATTCGCCAGGATTTTTCTTCGCCTGAAATTGAGAAAAAAACCAAGGCGTTGATTGAGAAGGGAGAAATCATTATCCGCGGCGAGGTCTATATGTCAAAAAAAGCGTTTGAGGCCGCTAATCAAGAACGCGCCAAAAGTGGTCTGCCTCTTTACGCCAACCCGCGCAATACGGCGGCGGGAAGCATTCGGCAGTTGGACCCGAAAATCGCCGCCTCCCGAAAATTGAATTTTTTGGCCTATGATGTCATGACCGATTTGGGTCAAAAAACGCATCAAGACAAACATCAAATCGCGCGCGCTTTGGGATTTAAGGTCGGGAAGGATAAATATTGTTCTGATTTATCGGAAGTTGTTAATCTTTGGCGGGAAATTGATAAAGAAAGAAGCAAACTCGCCTATCAAATTGACGGAATTGTTGTGAGCGTTAACAGCAACGAAGTTTTTTCTAAATTGGGCGCGGTCGGGAAAGCGCCGAGGGGCGCGATCGCTTTCAAGTTCGCGGCGGAAGAAGGGACGACTATTGTTGAGGATATTATTATCCAAGTGGGCAGGACAGGCGTTTTAACGCCAGTCGCTTTACTAAAGCCAGTCAAAATTGGAGGCGCTTTGATTACTCGGGCGACCTTGCATAATGAGGATGAAATTAAAAAGTTGGATGTCAAAATCGGCGACACGGTAATTGTCCAGCGCGCGGGTGATGTCATTCCTCATATCACGGAAGTAATTAAAAATTTGCGAACGGGCGATGAGAAAAAATTTAAAATGCCAAAAACTTGTCCCGCTTGCGGTTCGGCGGTTATCCGTTCCGAGGGCGAAGTGGCGCATCGTTGCGTTGGCAAGAATTGCGGCGCTCAACAAAAAGAGCGGCTAGCGCATTTTGTTTCAAAAAAGGGCTTTAATATTGACGGGCTGGGGATAAAGATAGTCAATCAATTAATGGATGAAGGGATGGTTTCCGAGCCATCTGATATTTTTTCTTTGGAGCGGGGCGATTTAATTCCTTTAGAGAGGTTCGCCGAGAAATCAGCCGATAATTTAGTAGATGCGATTGAGAAAAGCAAAAAAATCGCGCTTCCTAAATTAATTTTCGCGTTTGGCATTCGCTATGTTGGCGAAGAAACAGCGCTTTTATTAACGCGTCTAATTCAGGACTCTGGCGCGAAGGTTAAAAATACCAAGAACTTGATGGATTTTTTTCAGAGTCGGTCGCTTGAGGATTTGGAAAACATCCACGGCATCGGAGAAGTGGGGGGGGAAGAGATATATGCTTGGTTTAGAGATAAACGGAATATCAATTTGCTTAAAGAGTTGAATCGTTATAGGATTGAAGTTGAAGCGCTCGCGCCTCGGCAAGCGAATTTAAAATTTAAAGGAAAAACATTCGTTTTAACGGGCGAGATGGAAAAATACACTAGAGAAGAAGCGAAAGAGAAAATCAGGGAAATGGGCGGAAGTGTTTCTAGTTCAATTTCCCCAAAAACCGACTTTGTTGTCGCTGGAAAAAATCCCGGCTCAAAATACGCCAAAGCGGAGAAGTTAAGAGTGAAGATTATTAACGAGAAGGAGTTTTTAAGAATGTTATGAAAATCACAAAAAAAGAAGTTGAATATGTGGCTGGGCTGGCTCGGTTGGGAGTGAGCCAGGATGAAAAGGAAAAATTTGCCGGGGAACTTTCGGCTGTTTTAGAGTTTGTTGATAAATTGAATCAAGTCAAGACGGATAAAATTGAGCCAACCGCGCAGGTGACGGGGTTGGAAAATGTTGTCCGCGAGGATAAAGGGAGAGTGAAGCGCGAAAGGGAAAGAGAAAAATTATTGAACGCGGCGCCAGAAACGAAAGATGGATATGTGAAAGTAAAAGCGATATTATGAATCTCAATCAACTTACAATTAAAGAAGCTCATCAAGGCCTTTTGAAGAAGGAATTTTCTTCGGTGGAACTGACCGAGGCGGTTTTGGGGCAGATTAAAAGGCGTAATCAAGAAATTAACGCCTATTTGGTCTTGACCGAAGAAATGGCGTTGACGCAAGCCAAAAAGGTGGACAAAATGATTGCTAATAACGAAGAAATTGGTCTTTTGGCGGGCATTCCTGCCGCGATTAAGGATAATATCATGATTGACGGCGTTCAGTGTACGGCCGCCTCAAAAATTTTGGAAAATTACATCGCGCCTTATGACGCGACAGTTATTAAAAAACTTAAAAAACAAGGCGCGGTTTTTGTTGGCAAAACAAATTTGGATGAATTCGCGATGGGGTCTTCAACCGAGAATTCGGCGTTTGGTCCGACTAAAAATCCGCGCGATTTGAGTCGTGTTCCAGGCGGAAGTTCGGGCGGGTCCGCGGCGGCTGTCGCCGATGACCAGTGTATTTACGCGTTGGGTTCTGACACAGGCGGTTCTATCCGCCAGCCAGCTTCTTTTTGCGGGGTGGCCGGATTAAAGCCGACTTATGGCTCGGTTTCTCGTTATGGGCTCATCGCTTTCGCTTCTTCTTTGGACCAAATCGGACCGCTCGCGAAAACGACCGAGGATTGTCAGATTATTTTTGAGGCGATTAATGGTAGAGACGAAATGGACGCGACGAGTTTTAATTTCGGAAACCAAGTTTCCGCCGGAAACTCGGTTTCCAATCTTAAGATAGGAATTCCTAAGGAATATTTTGTGGCGGGGATTGACTCGGCAGTGGAGGAGGCGGTGAGGGGGGCAATTTCTCAATACGAGAAAATGGGATTTGAAATTGTGGAAATAAGTTTGCCTCACACCGAATACGCCTTGCCCGTTTACTATATTATTATGCCCGCCGAAGCGTCTTCTAATTTAGCCCGTTATGATGGAATTAAATACGGGCTTTCGGAAATTGACAAAGATTTATTGGGTGGATACTTAAAAACGCGACAAAAGGGATTTGGCGATGAAGTCAAAAGAAGAATTATGCTCGGGACTTATGTTTTGTCGGCTGGCTATTACGACGCTTATTATCTTAAAGCGCAAAAAGTGAGAACTTTAATTAAGAACGACTTCTTGAAGGCGTTTGAAAAAGTAGATGTTTTAATCACGCCGACCGCGCCCACGCCCGCTTTCAAAATCGGGCAGAAAATAGCCGACCCTGTTTCAATGTATCTTTCGGATATTTACACAATTTCCGCGAACTTAGCTGGTTTACCCGCTATCTCTATTCCTATTAAAAGCAACAGTCCTTTGCCGATAGGCATGCAAATTATAGGTAAACAATTTGGAGAAAATGATATTTTTAAAATAGCGCGCGCTTATGAGAATTTGGGGACAGTCCCCGCAACAGGGACTGTCCCCAAATAAAAATTTATGCTTACAAAACTTCTTAAAATTCAGGAAAAAATCAATGACTACTTTCTTTCTTCCGACTGGGAGGAAAATCTTTTGATTTTGAAAGTAATTTCTGTTCTTATTTCTGCTTTGCTCCTTTTTATTATTTTCTTCTTAACATTCCGATTAAGAAAAAGCGTTAAAAAATCATTGGAATTAGTAGCGGGAAGCGTTTCGTCCGCGGGCAAATCAACGAAAGTTGTCAGCAAAGAATGGGAATCGGTTTTGGAAAAAATAGAAAAGAAAGATGAGAGCAGTTATAAGCTGGCAGTGATTGAAGCGGATAAAATTTTGGACGACTTGCTCAAAAAAATCGGCTATGTCGGAGATGATATGGGGGAGCGGCTTAAAAAAATTACCGCCGCCCAACTATCCAACATTGACGAGGTCTGGCAAGCGCACCGCGTCCGCAACCGCGTCGTCCATGAACCCGATTTCCAACTAACCCGTCCCCAAGCCAAAAGAGCGATAGAAATCTATCAAAAGGCGTTAGAGGACTTGGAGATGATATAAATGCGGGAGCGACCGGGCTCGAACCGGCGACCTTCTGCGTGACAAGCAGATGCTCTAACCAACTGAGCTACGCCCCCATTGTTTTAGACCCTTCGCAGGTTCTAAAGTAGCAGGAGTGGGGATCGAACCCACCATAGGTCGCTTATGAGACGACCTCAGACACCAGTCTGCTTCCTGCCTCGGGTGGGTTTTAAATTAATAACCTTGTTGCGGGGGCAGGATTCGAACCTGCAACCTCAAGGTTCTTTGCGATTTCTATTTATAGAAGAAATCTGTATTAGCCATTTGTTTCCAAATGGAATGGACTATCCCATCATCTTTTTGCCTAAAAAAGATGTTCCCATTATAGTCTCTGAACCTTCCCTAATATGTATTAGGGCTTGGCTGCCGATTGCCGAGGGTTATATAACCCTGACGGTTTTCCAGCAATTTCGGGAATTTTCCACAAGATGTCGCCATCCTGCGCCACAATTTTATTTATGGGCCTCGCGAGCTGCCATTGCTCCACCCCGCGTTGCTATTATAGGGGATAATTTGTTTGATAGCAAGTTTTTTATGTCCACTTGCCCCAAAAGGTGAGAAGTGGTAAAATACACCCAATACAATAGGGTATGAATTTATCTGTTTATTTATCAGGGTTGTTTATTGCCGTTTTATTGGCGAGCGCCTGTTTGGCGGCTATTTTAATTTATCTTAGTCCAACCCCTGTCAGCCCCTCTATTCTCGTCCTATTTTACTTAAGTTTATCCATCGCTTCCACGGGAATTTTCACTTTGACAGGCTTGTTTATTAGATGGATTTCCCACAGAAAAGGATTCTTTTTATCGGAAAATCGCGTTTTTAGGCAATTGGAAATTTCTTTCAGGCAGGGCTTGCTTTTATCGGTTATTCTCGTCTCCGCTCTAATTCTGCAAAGCCAAAGAGCGTTGGCGTGGTGGCATTTAATTTTGTTAGTAGGTATAGTTGGGATAGCGGAATGGTGGTTAGGACATAGGACATAAAATTTTTTATGCTTAATCAACTTAAACAAAAAGCCCTTCAAGAGATAAGACAAGCAAAAGACATTAAGGCGCTTGAAGAGATATATCGTCAATATTTTGGCCGCAAGGGCGAATTGACGGAGATTTTGCGTTCTTTGAAGGATTTGACGGAGGAAGAGAGAAAAGAAAAAGGGCGTCTCGCTAATCAAATTAAAAAGGAATTAGAGGAAGCGGTTAAAGAAAAAAGGGAAAAATTTTCCGTCAAAGGCGGGCAAGATAAAAAATGGATTGATGTAACTGCGCCTGGGGCTAAAGTTCCCGATGGTCATCTTCATCCGATTACTCTTGTTCAAAGACAGATAGAAGAAATTTTCCAATCAATGGGTTTTACGGTCGCCGAAGGTCCAGAAGTGGAGAGCGAGCATTATAATTTTGATGCTCTTAATGTTCCCAAAGACCACCCCGCGCGAGACATTCAGGACACTTTTTGGCTGAAGGATTTTGATTTGCTTTTAAGGACGCACACCTCAAATATTCAAGCTAGATACATGGAAAAGAACAATCCGCCTTTAAGAATTATCGCGCCCGGCCGTTGTTTTCGCCACGAGGCGACTGATGCTTCTCATGATGTTCAATTTAATCAAGTAGAGGGTTTAATGATCGGCCAAGATGTTTCGGTGGCGGATTTTAAGGGAGTAATGGAGGAATTTTTAAAAAGGTTTTTTAGCCAAGATATTGAAATGCGTTTGCGACCCGGATATTTTCCTTTTGTTGAGCCGGGCTTTGAAATTGACGCGAGAAGAAAAGGGCAAAAGTGGCTAGAACTAATGGGGGCGGGGATGGTTCATCCAAATGTTTTTAAAGCGGTTGGATATATCCCAAGCAAATGGCAGGGCTTTGCTTTTGGAATGTGTCCAGATCGTTTGGCAATGCTGAAATACAAAATTGATGATATCAGATTATTCTACGCGAGCGATTTAAGATTTTTAAAACAATTCTAATGAAGGTCTCATACAATTGGCTACAATCTTTTTTTGATAAAAAACTTCCCAGTCCGGAAAAACTGGCGGATTTGCTGTCTTCGCATTCCTTTGAAACAGAGGTGATTGAACGGGTGGGTAGTGATTACGCTTTGGATGTGGATGTTTTGCCGAACCGGGCGCATGATTGCCTTGGGCATTTAGGTGTCGCGCGGGAAATTGGGGCGATCATAAATTCAAAACTCAAAATTCAAAACTCGCGCCGTCGCCAAAGCGGCTATGGCGCGTCGGCGACAAAATTAAAAATCAAAACGCAAAACAAAGATATTAAAGATTTTCTTAAAATTAAAGTCGGTGATAAAAAACTTTGTCCGCGTTATACAGCTCGGATGGTGGTTGATGTTAAGGTTGGTCCTTCGCCAGAATGGATTCAAGAACGGCTCAAAGTTTGTGGTTTAAAGCCGATTAACAACATCGTGGACACCGTTAATTATGTTATGTTGGAAACAGGACAGCCCATGCACGCTTTTGATTTTGACAAAATAGCGGGTGAGCCAAAAACTCTCATTATCCGCCGAGCCAAAAAGGGAGAGAAGATCATTTCTTTAGATAACGAAACATACGAATTAGACGAAAATATTTTAGTGATTGCGGACGAGAAGAGCCCTCTTTGTATTGCCGGCATGAAGGGCGGGAAGGACGCGGAAATTGATAAGGAGACAAAAAGAATTGTTTTGGAGGCAGCTAATTTTGATTCGCGAATTATTCGGAAGGCGTTTAATCAATTAAAATTAAGAACGGACGCTTCGTGGCGTTTTGAAAACGGGCTTGACCCAAATTTAACCTCATCGGCGATGGATATGGCGGTTGCTTTAATTGATGGACAAATTCTTAAAGGAGTTGTTGATATTTATCCGAACAAAGTTAAGCCGAAGACGATAAAATTGGACGCGAAAAAAGTCAGGAGTTTGTTAGGAGTTAATATTTCAGATAAAGAAATAATTGCTATTTTGAAAAAGTTAAGTTTCGTTAAGATAGGGACAGTCCCTCTGAAAGAGGGACTGTCCCTATCAGTCACCGTTCCGACGGCCCGTTTGGACATTTCTATCCAAGAGGATTTAATTGAGGAGGTTGGACGTCTTTATGGATTTGAAAAAATTCCAAGCCGTTTGCCTTTGGCCGCTCTCATCCCTCCCAAGCGAAATGATGATTTGATTTACCAGAATAAAATTAAAGATATTTTAGTTAATCTTGGTTTTAGCGAGGCGCTTAATTATTCATTGATTGGCGACGCGGAAATTGAATTAGCCAATCCAATTAGCCAGGAGCAGAAATATTTGCGTCCTTCTTTAGCGCTTAATTTATTAAAAAACATTGAAAGCAATAAAAGATATTTTAATGAAGTGAGGTTATTTGAAATTGGTCGGGTTTTTGAAAGGGATAACGACAAGGTAATTGAAAAGAAAAAATTGGGCGCCGCTTTGTTCCCATCTGACTTTTATCGCCTCAAAGGAATTATTGAGACATTATTGAATAAAATGCAAATTAGCGATGTTTGGTATGAGGATGAATTAGAAAGAGATGATTTAAAGAGAGCGAAAGTGATAGTGGGAAATGATTTATTAGGTTGGATTGGAGACAATATTTTCGAACTTGATTTTGAAAAAATAGTTGAATTGGCGACAGAAGAAAGAATTTATTCGCCTCCTTCAAAATATCCAGCCGTGGTCAGAGATGTCGCTTTGTTGGTTGAGCCGGGAACAAAGATAGTTGAAGTGATGAATTTAATTAATACAGCGGGCGGTTCGTTAATCAGCGATGTTGATTTGTTTGATATGTACGAAGGAGAGGAAATCCCAGATGGCAAAAAAAGTTTGGCTTTCCGCGTTATTTATCAAGCGGACGACCACACCTTAACCGACAAAGAAGTCAACGCCTTACAGGAGAAAGTTATGAAAGCGTTGGAAGATGAAGGAGGGTGGGAAGTGCGGAAACAGAAATAGTTATGGTTAAAAAAAATAATAACAATTCAAATTACCAAGCAAAAGACATTTATGTCTTAGAAGGGCTTGATCCCGTGCGGCGGCGTCCAGGGATGTATATCGGTTCAACTGGTATTGAAGGTGTTCATCACCTTATTTGGGAAGTGGTTGACAACGCTTTAGATGAAGCGATGGCTGGTTTTTGCGACGAAATAGAGGTTGTTCTTTTACCTGATAATAGGGTCAAAGTAACGGACAATGGGCGAGGGATTCCAGTTGACAAGCATCCGCAGACGAAAAAGTCGGCCTTGGAAACAGTCATGTGCACTCTTCACGCGGGCGGCAAATTCGGCGGGGAGTCATATAAAATCGCAGGCGGGTTGCACGGAGTCGGTGTTTCAGTTGTGAACGCGCTTTCCGTGATGACGCGGGCGGAAGTTTGCCGCGATGGTTTTTTATATGTTCAGGAATATGAACGGGGCAAGCCCAAAAAAGATGTTAAAAAAGAAGGCAAATGCGGCAGAAACGGAACGACGATCATTTTTGAACCAGACAAAGAAATTTTTCCAAAAATTGAATTTAAGTGGTCTAAGATATTAAAGCGATTGCGGCAGCAGGCGTATTTAACCAAGGGGATTAAAATAGTCGTCAAAGACGAAAGAAAAGAGCCGCGCAAAAGTTATTCTTTCTATTTTGAGGGCGGAATTGTTTCTTATATTGGATATTTAAATCGCGGCGAAGAAACAAAACATAGTAATATTTTTTATGTTTCCGCGGAAAAGCAGGATGTGATGGTAGAGGCGGCTTTTCAATACACAGACGATATTCAAGGATATGAAGAAAGTTTTGCTAATAATATTTATACGGGCGAGGGCGGAATGCATTTAACTGGCTTCAAAACGGCTTTAACAAGAACGCTTAACGATTACGCGCGGAAGAATGGTTTTTTAAAAGAGTCAGATGAAAATTTAAGCGGCGATGATGTGAGAGAAGGGCTGACGGCGGTGATAAGCGTTAAATTAAGAGAGCCGCAATTTGAAGGGCAGACCAAGGCGAAGTTGGGCAATACCGAGGCGCGGACGGCGACTGACGCGATTGTTTCAGACGCGTTGGAAGAATTTTTAGAAAAGCATCCCCAAGATGCAAAGGAGATTATGGCGAAATGTCTCTTGGCGGCAAAAGCGCGCCGAGCGGCTAAAGCGGCGCGAGAAACGGTCATCCGAAAGGGCGTTTTGGAAGGCATGGCTTTGCCAGGGAAATTAGCCGACTGCTCCAATCGCAACCCCGAAGATTCAGAAATCTACATAGTGGAAGGCGATTCCGCCGGAGGTTGTTTCGACGGAAAAACCAAAATTGCTTTAACTGATGGACGAAATTTAGATTTTATAGAATTAATTAAGGAGCAGAAAAGAGGAGAAAAGAATTATTGTTATACAATCAAAAAAGATGGCTTGATTGGTATTGAGCAAATTAGAAATGTCAGAAAAACAAAAAAGAACGCGGAGGTTATTAAAGTAATTCTTGATAACAACGAGGAAATTATTTGCACGCCCGACCACAAGTTTATGACAAGGGATGGTAAATACAAACAAATAAAAGATTTAACTAATAAAGATTCTTTAATGCCGCTTTACAGAAAACTTTCTAAAAAAGAGAAGCGAATTACTATTGAAGGATATGAAATGGTTTTAAGCCCAGAATTAAAAGACGGAAAGGAAAGATGGATTTTTACCCATCTTTTGGCTGATGAATATAATTTAAGAAATAAAATATATTCCAATAAAATCAATGTTCATAAGCATCATATTGATTTTAATAAATTAAATAATAATCCAGATAACATTAAGCAGATGGATAAAGATGAACACCTAAAACATCATTGTCGGATGTTGGAATTTACTATTCATCGAGAGGATGTAAAAGATAAAGTAAGAAAGATACATCAAACGACAGAATTTAGAGAAAAAATTAGAGCGACGATGACTACTCCAGAAATGAAAAAAATGCTTAGTCGGAGAGCAAAAAAACAATGGCAAAATAAGGAATATAAGCAGTATATGGTTGAAAAGTTTTTGGAGTTTTATAACAATTCACCTGATTACAGGGAAAAGAATAATAAATTATTGAATGATGTTCAAAAGAAGTATTGGGGCGATAAATCAAATCGACTCAAACAGGCGAGACGCGTCAGAAAATATTTTAAATCAAATCCAGAGAAAAAAGAAGAACTTTCTTTGCTTGCCAAAAAGCAATGGTTAGACGCGGAGATGTTAACTTGGCGAAGTCAAAAAACAAAAGAGCAATGGACGGATGAATTTAGAAAAAAGCGGCAAAAGGCGTATAGCAAGACCTATTATAGACACACGATAGAATTTCTAAAAAAGGTCTATGAGAAATATGGTTCTTTTCGTGAATATGATTACGAAAGAACATTGATTAGAAATAATAATCTTTTGAAGTTCAATACTTTTTGCGCTCGGTTTTTTAACGGCGACAAAGAAGCGGTTTATGAGGCGGTGAAAAACTATAATCATAAAATCAAAAGGATAATTAAACTTAGAAAAAAAATTGATGTTTATGATTTGGAGGTTAAAGGGACCCATAATTTTGCTTTGGCTTCCGGCGTTTTTGTCCATAACAGCGCCAAACAGGGGAGGGATAGGTCTTTTCAGGCGATTTTGCCTTTGCGAGGGAAAATTCTTAATGTGGAAAAGGCGCGGTTGAGTCGAGCGCTTACTTCAACTGAAATTAAAACGCTTGTGATCGCGCTGGGGGCGGCGATTGCCGAGGAATTTGATATTGAAAAATTGCGATACCACCGCATTATTATTATGACGGACGCCGATGTGGACGGCTCGCATATCGCCACTTTGCTTTTGACTTTGTTCTTCCGATATTTCCCGCAAATTATAGACCGCGGTTATTTGTATGTCGCTCAACCGCCCCTTTATCGCCTGCAGAAAGGAAAAAGGGTTGAATATTGCTATACAATTGAAGACAGAGATGAAATTGTTTCTTCAATGGGCAATGAGGGCGTTAATATCCAACGATACAAGGGTTTGGGAGAAATGAATCCAAGCCAATTATGGGAAACAACGATGGATCCCGCCAATCGGGTTATGAAACAAATTATGGTTGAAGACGCCAAAGAAGCGGACAAGATTTTTGATATTCTAATGGGAGATGAAGTCGCGCCCAGAAAGAAATTTATCCAAACCCACGCGAAGAAAGCGAAAAATTTGGATATTTAACAATAGAATTAAAGGTCAGACCTTTAATTTCTTTTTTGGTTGTTTCCTTGACATTTTTGAATGATTAAACTAAGATACGGACAGTAAGTCCCTTGGGGCTTTTTTAATACAATGCAAATTAGCAAGATACCAGCAAAAGTGGCGGAATTTCTCAGTGAAGTTCGCCTTGAATTAAAAAAAGTGACTTGGCCGACGCGTCAGGAAACGATTAAATACACAACGGCTGTGATTGTTTTTAGTTTGGTTTTATCCGCTTTTTTAGGCGGATTGGACTTTTTATTCAGTTGGTTATTAAATAAGTTTGTAATTTAATATGGCAAAACAAATACAACAAGGGAGAAATTGGTATGTTCTCCACACTTACGCTGGCTACGAGGAGGCGGTTGAGAGAAATCTAAAACAGCGGATTGAGTCAATGGGAATGGAAGATAGAATTTTTAATGTTTTGGTTCCTACGGAAAAGAAAATTAAAATTAAAGGTGGTAAGCGGTTTGTTTTTGAAGAAAAAATTTATCCGGGATATGTTTTAGTGGAAATGATTGTTACGGACGCTTCTTGGTATGTTGTTCGCAACACGCCGCGGGTGACGGGTTTTATCGGCGCGGGGACGATTCCGACCCCTATCTCGGAGGATGAAATTAAGTCGCTTCAGAAGAGAATGGGCGTGGAAGAACCGAAGTATAAGATTAATGTCGCGGTTGGCGACGCAGTTAAAATTACCGATGGGCCGTTCAAGGAATTTGACGGAAAAATTTCAGAGATTGACGAGAAAAGAGGAAAGGTCAAAGTTCTTGTTTCAATGTTTGGTCGCGAGACGCCCGTAGAATTGGACTTTTTACAGATTAAAAAATTATAATTATGGCAAAAGCAATAAAAACAATTATTAAACTTCAAATTCCGGCCGGGCAAGCTAATCCGGCGCCTCCGGTTGGACCGGCTTTAGGTCAGCATGGTTTGAATATTCAAGATTTTTGTCTTAAATTCAACGAAGCGACCAAAGAAATGGCGGGCGATATTATTCCTGTTGAAATAACTGTCTATGAAGACAGGACTTATGATTTCAAGTTAAAAACTCCGCCTGCGTCTGATTTGCTCAAAAAGGCGGCTGGAGTCCAAAAGGGTTCGGGAGATCCTCTTAAAACTAAAGTTGGAAAAGTGACTAAAGAGCAAATCCGCGAAATCGCCGAAAAGAAAATGGTTGACCTTAACGCGTATTCCATCGAACAAGCCGAAAAAATTATAGAAGGCACAGCGAGAAGTATGGGAATAGAGGTGAAGTAATGTCTTTGGGGACAGTCCCCGCAACGGGGACTGTCCCCAAATCATTTGTTTTTTAACAATTTAGGAAATAAGGAGGGAAATATAATGGATAAAAGACCGAGTTGGGATGAAATATTTATGTTTCAAGCGATAAGTTGCGCTGTTCGCCACAGTTGCCTTAAAAGACCTATTGGAGCCGTCTTAATTAAAGACAGGCGAATTATTGGAACGGGATATAATGGAGCGGCGCCTGGGATTACTAGTTGTAGGGAGTTGGGTTATTGTTATTATGACAAATTAGCTTTTGAAGAAGTAAAAACTAATGGCGGCGATATAAAAAAAACCAGAGAAATTTTTAAAATTTACTGCCAAGCGGTTCACGCAGAAGTTAATTCGCTTAGTCGTTGCGCGAGAAATGAAGCGCAGGGATCAACACTCTTTATTACTAGTTATCCTTGTCCGAAATGCGTTCGAGATGTAGTTGTTGTTCACGGGATAAAAGAATTGCGAGTTTGGAAGGATTATCTTCAAAATCCACATTTAACTATTGATGAAAGAAGAGCAAGCGAACATAAACTTCTTGAGACAGGCGTTTCCGTTAAGTTCATTAAATTAACAGAGGAAAGAATTATGGAGATATCTGTCTATATGGCAAAGCAAGTAGGCGAGAGAACTGATTATAAATTCAAAGAAAAGGAGGTGTAGGATATGAATAGAGTTGCTTTTTTAGAAGCGACATCGCTGAATGACGCATGGTTTCAGGCGCTTAATAAAATTATGACAGAAGGAAGGAAGTATCTCATAACCAAAGGAAGTTACGAAGGTATCTATCGTTCCGGTCTTCCTATAGTTATTGACATTAAACATCCAGGTGTTAGACCATTGGCGCCGATTATGCCTGAAGGGTCAAATATACCTCCTCCGACAACACAAGATGATATAGAAGAATATTTGACATACCTCATGACTCCGGTTAAACAGCCAAATGAGCATTATACTTACGGAGAGGATTTACATTGGCAAATTGAGTGGGTGATACGGCATTTCAAGGAATGCGGCTATGGAAATAATCATTGCTATATGACTGTTGGACGACCAGAAACACTGTATTTTTACGATTTAGGCGTTAATTATAACGAAAGTGTTTCTGTAAAAGAACGCGTCACAGGCGGGATTATTGAAGATTATCGAAGAAGCAATGAGTGGAATGGAAAAAGCAATCCCAGTTCTCAGTGTTTACGGGGAATTGATACATGGATTGATGATAATAAACTTCATTTTTGGGTTTATTTTCGTTCATGGGACCACTGGGGCGGCTTTCCAGTTAATTTAGGAGGCATCCAATTACTTAAGGAATATATGTCTTCCGAAATTGGCGTGGGTGACGGATGTATGGTTGTTTCTTCAAAAGACCTTCATGTTTATGAACATACATGGGTGGTGGCTTTAATGAGAATTGGAGGACTCGTCGGAAAGGAGGGATAAAATGGAACAATGTTTACATTGCGCAGGTTACCTCTTTTTTAAACCATTGCCGGATGAAACTTTTGCTTGTTGTCAGAAACATGATGAAAATATAAAAGACATTAATCTGAAAACAGGAGCTAGTCCGGCTATTGAAAAGCATGGATTAAAAGGGGTTCTTTGCAAAAAGTTCAAGCCAGGAAAAAGTATTTGTTGTACTTCCGAGGTGACTCCTTTTTTACTTCATCCAGCTAGAGTGGAAGGCGAAAAGGAATTATCAGCGTTAATGTGATTAGTAAAAAAAACAAAGTCCTATCGGGATTAAATCCTAATGGGGCTTTATTTTTTGGTAATTTTACTGTAATATCAAGAGTAGTGAAATTTATTTTACGCCTGGAGCACATTAGATTAGCATAAAATAAAGCATGCTATTTTAATCGCGACAGTCGCAGTTTTTATGATTTTAGGTATAGACAAATTACATAAATTAGTCAAAGACAAAAAGTTGGTGGAGGGTCTTTGCCAGCGCGAGTTGGAAAATCCAGAGGGCGCCGGTTTTGATTTGCGATTAGATGAAGTTTATGAAATTAGCGGAAAATCATTTTTAGGGATTGAAGAGAGAAAGACGCCTGATACAAAACTTTTAGCTAAATTTAATGAAGATAAAAAAACAAGTTTTGTTTTCAAACCTGGTAATTATTATTTAGTAAAAACAATTGAGAAAGTTAATACTCCAGATGACATATTAATACTTTTTCGTCCGCGAACAACTATTTTTCGTTCGGGGATGATGTTATTAACAGGCAATGCTTCCCCTGGTTATTGTGGTGAATTAAATTTTGGTTTTGTTAATCTCGGTCCAGTTGATGTGGAAATTGAACTTGGGGCAAGAGTGGTACACGCTATGTTTTACAAAGTTGATGGCAAGACGCACTTATACCGTGGGCAATGGCAAGGAGGCAGGGTGACTACTGATAAAAAAGAAAAACAAGTTTAAGTATTGTCGTTTTATAAATGTTTATCAAAACAGATCCTAAAATTAGCAAGTTGATTGAATTGGAGTTTGCCCGTCATCAGGATGGGCTTAATTTGATTGCGGCGGATAATTATGCCAGTCCGGCGGTAAGGAGGGCAGTGGGGAGTATTTTGAGCGCGCGATACGCGGAGGGTTATCCGAAAAAAAGATATTATTCGGGGCAGAGGTTCATTGACCAAATTGAGGAAGCGGCTATTTCGCGCGCCAAAAAATTGTTCGGCGCGAATTTTGCTAATGTTCAGCCGCACTCCGGTTCGCAAGCGAATCAAGCGGTCTATTTCGCTTTGCTTAAGCCAGGAGACATAATTTTGTCTATGCGGATTGACCAAGGTGGGCATTTGTCGCATGGTTCGGAAGTTAATTTTTCTGGCCAATTATATAAGTGTGTTTTTTATGGCGTTGATAAAAAAAGCGGAAGAGTCGTATTTGAAGAAGTTGCGAAAATAGCGAGGAAAGAAAAGCCGAAACTAATCATCGCCGGCGCTTCCAGTTATCCGCGGCAAATTGATTTTTCTAAATTCGGTGCGATCGCCAAAGAAGTTGGCGCTTATTTAATGGCTGATATCGCTCACATTGCTGGTTTAGTCGCGGCTGGGCTTCATCCGAGCCCTTTTCCGCATTGCGATCTTGCGACGATGACGACGCATAAAACCTTGCGGGGCGCGCGCGGGGGGATAATTCTTTCAAATAAAAAAGAAATCGCTGAAAAAATAGACAAAGCGGTTTTTCCCGGCCTGCAAGGCGGGCCCTTGCAAAACGAAATTGCAGGGAAAGCGGTCGCGCTTAAAGAGGCGGGGCAAAAAACTTTTATTAGTTATCAAAAACAGGTCTTAAAAAACAGCCAAACTATGGCCGAGACACTTTTGAGTGAAGGACTGGACTTGGTTACCGGCGGCACGGATAATCATTTGGTTTTGGTTGATTTGACGCGGCTTGGCGTTTCAGGGAAGAAAGTGCAAGAAGCGCTTGAAGAAGTAAACATCTATGTCAATCGCAATGCAATCCCTTATGATATTCGTTCAAAATGGGAAACATCAGGGATTAGAATTGGAACTCCCGCGGTGACGACTAAGGGATTGAAAGAAAAAGAAATTAAACAAGTCGGCGTTTGGATTGCTCAAATTATTAAAGATATTAATAGCAATAAAATTAGAAGAGAAATTAAAAAAGAAGTGATTAAAATGGCGAGACGGTTTCCAATTATGTAAAAGCAATGAAGATTATTGACGGAAAAAAAATAGCCGATAGTATTTTGGCTCGGCTTAAAAAAGAGATTGAGCGAAGAAGAATTAACCCCTGCTTGGCGGTTATTTTAGTTGGAGATAATCCATCTTCTGTTTTATATATCAAAGCGAAAGAAAAAGCGGCGGAGAAAATTGGGGTTAGAATTAAGAAGTTTTTTTTGCCAGCGAATTCATCTGAAAACGAAATTTTAGAAGTAATTAAAAAATTAAATAATAATTTGGAGATTAATGGTATTTTAGTTCAAATGCCTTTGCCAAAAGGAATTAGCCCTGATAGAATTATTAAAGAGATTAGTCCTGAAAAAGATGTTGATGGGCTTCTGCCTAAAAGCGGATTTGATTCGCCTTTTATTCTCTCCATCTGGGAAGCGCTTCAAGCGACTAAAGAAAATTTGGAAAATAAAAAGATAATCGCTTTGGTTAATTCAGAAATTTTTGGCGAACGAATGAGCATGTTTTTTAAACAAAGAGAGATAGAAATAATGATTGGGGGGCTGCCCCCAAAATTAGAGGCGGATATTTTAATTACCGCGCTTGGCAAACCAGGAGTTATTAAGGGAAATATGGTTAAGCAGGGAGTTATCTTAATAGACGGAGGAATTAGTCGAGTGGACGGGAGGACGGCGGGTGATATTGACGAGGAAAGCGTCAAGCAAAAAGCAAAATGGCTTTCGCCAGTTCCTGGCGGTTTGGGCCCGCTCACAGTCGCTTTTTTATTAAAAAATTTAATTTAAACTCATGAAATATCAGTCGGTGATCGGGTTAGAAATTCATAGCGCGTTAAAGACGGAGAGCAAAATGTTCTGCGGCTGTTTTAACGATTTGGACGAAACAAAACCTAATACTAATGTTTGTCCTATTTGTATGGGACATCCCGGAACTTTGCCCGTTATCAACCAAAAGGCGGTTGATTGCGTCATTAAGACGGCGCTGGCTTTGAATTGTCGGGTTCCGAAATCAGCCAAGTTTGACCGCAAAAATTATTTTTATCCAGACATTCCCAAGGGGTATCAGATTTCCCAATATGATATGCCATTGTCGTCTGGCGGTTTTTTGGAGATAGACGGGAAAAAAGTAAAGATTACGCGCATCCATTTAGAGGAAGATACTGGTCGTCTTGTTCATTCCGCCAACGATAACTCTTCTTTGGTTGATTTCAATCGGGCGGGCATACCTCTGATGGAATTAGTGACTGAACCAGATATTGTTTCAGGGGAAGAAGCGCGCCGTTTTTGCGAAGAACTGCAACTAATTTTGCGTTATCTTTTAGTTTCCGAAGCAAATATGGAAAAGGGGCAAATGCGATGCGAAGTTAATATTTCTTTGAAAAACGACGGCGAAGAAAACGGGACGAAAGTGGAAATTAAAAATTTAAATTCTTTTCGCGCTGTTGAAAGAGCGGTTGATTATGAAATTAAGAGGCAAGCCGGATTACTTGACGCGGGAGAAAAGATTATTCAGGAAACAAGAGGGTGGAACGAGAACAAGCAAAAAACTTTTTCGCAAAGGACAAAAGAAACGGCGAAGGACTATCGCTATTTCCCCGAGCCGGATTTGCCGCCCTTAACCCAATTAGCGGAGATAAAAAAACGAGTTCAAGAAGAAATTCCAGAATTGCCCCAAGCGAAAAGAGAAAGATTTGAGAGGGAGTATAATTTGATCAAAGACGATGTTTATATTTTAACCGAGGATAAATTTTTCGCGGATTATTTTGAACAGGTTGTTTCTGAACTTAAAACATGGCTGAAAATTAAAGAGATTAGCGAAAAACAGCCGTTGGTAAAATTAACGGCGAATTATCTTTTAACCGAATTAAGAAAACTTTTGGCTGATAATGGAGTTAAAATAGGCGGATGTAAAATTAGCCCGGAGAATTTCGCCGAATTTGTCACTTTAATTCATCAAAAGGAAATTTCCAGTTCGGCCGCGCAGACCGTTTTGAAAGAGATGTTTAAAACAGGGGAGGATCCCTCTAATATTGTGGAAACGAAAGAGTTAAAACAAGTAAGCGACGAGGGAGATTTGTTAAAAATAGTTAAGCGAGTTATGTCGGAGAATTCTAAATCAGTTGAGGATTATCGCTCGGGTAAAGAAAATGCTCTCCAATTTTTGGTCGGCAAAGTCATGGCGGCAAGCAAAGGCCAAGCCAATCCGCAAGTGGCCAGGGAAATATTAAAGAAGGAAATTTCCAATTAGTTTTTTTGCCTGGGAGTAATTTTCAATCCATTGGATTCTTTTGTCTCTTTTGAACCAGGTCATTTGTCTTTTGGCGTATTGGCGAGTATGTGTTTTAACTAAATCTTTCGCTTCTTCAAGAGTGATTTTGTTTTGAAGATGAGCAATTATTTCTTGGTATCCGATGCTGTCCATTGAAATTATTTTTGAGCCGTATCTTTTGATTAATCCCTTCACTTCCTCTATTAAACCGGTCTGAATCATTTGATCTGCCCTCTGGGCTATTTTTTTTTCAAGTTTTTCTTTGTCTGGCTTAATTCCTATTTGCAAGACATCAAAAAGCGGTTTCCCTTTTTTTCTTTGTTGAGAAAAAGGTTTTCCTGTCGCGAGACAGACCTCTACAGCGCGAACAAGGCGTCTTTTGTTTTTGGAATCAATCGCGGCGGCGCAAACCGGGTCTAATTTTTTAAGTTTTTCAAACAATTCCGCGTTCTCCATTTTTTCAAGTTTATTTCTCATTTTCGCGTCTGACTCTCCTTTTGGGATTTGGAGATTATCAACAATAGATTGGATGTATAATCCTGTTCCGCCGACCAAAAATGGGACATTACCTCTTTTTTGTATATCTTTAATCGCTTTTATAGCCATTTTTTTGTATTGAGCCAGGGTGAATTTTTCGTCGGGATTAACAACATCAATTAAATGATGAGGAATTCCCTCGGGAACTATTTTGTCGGTCCCAATATCCATTTCGCGATAAACCTGCCTTGAATCGGCAGAAACAATTTCACCGGAAAATATCTTTGCCAATTTAATAGCCAAACTCGTCTTGCCCGAAGCAGTCGGACCAAGAATAACGATTAATTTATTTTGAGAGTATTTACTTGACATAATTTCAATAATGTGTATACTTTAAATAGTTCATTTTCCTCCCCCTTGAACGGCGCCAAGGTTGGACCTTGGCGCCAAAACCTTATGGAGAGGTTGCCCTTCAAACAAGAACCCGTGGTTCCGCTACGGTGCGTACCCCCTTCTTGCGGGCAATCTCTCCCACCCAAGCAACGAAAGCGTCTAAAAAATGGCGCTTTTTTTATTTGAATTTGGGGGCTGCCCCCGTTGCGGGGGCAGCCCCCAAATTTAGCCGCGGCGGGGGCAGCCCCCTTTTTACTTATTTTGCCTCAAACTCAAAATAATATTCTTTCTTCTTTTCTTTTCCATAAAATGAACATCGTCTTTTAATTTCGCGGCGGCTGTGTTTGGGCGGGGGGAGTAGGCGGCGGCGTAAATTTGGTAAAAATTGTTTTTCCGAACGATTTTAACTGTGTTTTGGAATTGTTTTTCTGTTTCGCTAGGGAAGCCGACAATAATGTCGGTTGATAGTTTCGCTTGGGGAATCGCGCGGCGGATTTTTTTAATTAGTTTTTGGCAATCTTCAGCGGTGTATTTTCGGTTCATTGCTTTGAGAATTTTATTGTCGCCCGATTGAATCGCCAAATGGATTTCTTTTGAAATTTTTTTGTTTTGAGCGATTATTCTAATCAACTTGTCCGACATATCTTTGGGGTGAGAAGTTAAAAACTTAATTTGAAAATCGCCCGGAAGAGCGCAGATTAATTTTAAAAGTTTTTGGAAATTTATTTTTTTGGTTTTATCTTTGTATGAATTAACATTTTGTCCCAACAAAGTTATTTCTTTGTATCTACTGCTGATTAAGTTTTTAATTTCTTTAATAATTTCTCGCGCGGGGCGGGAACTCTCTCTTCCGCGCGTGTAGGGGACGACGCAATAAGAGCAAAAATTGTTACATCCGCTCATAATTGGCAAAAACGCTTCGGATGATGATTTGCATTTTGGTTTTGTTTGGAAATCTGCGACGGGCCAAATTTCGTTCACTCGGTCTTTTAATTTTTTCTTGTCTTTTTCTAAAATACATCCGGTAAGAATAATTTTCGGCTTTGGTTTTCGTTCATTTAATATTTTAATTTTGCCGTAAACGCGGTTAATAGCGGATTGTCTGACGGAGCAGGCGTTGATCACAATTAAGTTAGCCAGTTTAATTTCTTTAACTGGTTTATGTCCCTTCTTTTCTAATTGAGCCGCCAGCCGTTCTGAATCGGACACATTCATTTGGCAACCGTAGGTTAAAATGTAATAATTCATAAAATTCTCTTTGTATCCTATCTAAAAATATAGTATAATACAAGCAGTTAAAATTTAATCATTAAAATTTAAAATTTATGCAAAAAATATATTTGTCAATTGTTATTCCGGCCTATAACGAAGAAAAAAGCATCGGCAACACTTTGTTGGCGATTGACCATTATTTAAGCAAACAGGATTATGTTTATGAAATTGTTGTGGTGAGCGACGGTTCTAAAGATAAAACGGCCCCAATTGTGGAAAAGTTTAGCGGGTTGATTAAGAATTTGCGGCTGATTGATAATAAGGAAAATCACGGCAAGGGATGGGTTGTGAGGCAAGGGATGCTGGAGGCGAAGGGCGAGATTCGTCTTTTTACGGACGCGGACAACGCAACGACGATTGACCATTTTGAAAAAATGGCGCCTCTTTTCAAGGAGGGCTATCAGGTAGTAATTGGCTCGCGCGATAATAAGGACGCGAAAGGCGCCAAGCAAGCTGTTCCGCAGTCGTTTTTGAAAAGGCAATTGGGCAATTTGGGGAATGTTTTGATTCAGTTAGTGGCTGTTCCTGGCGTTTGGGACACTCAATGCGGATTTAAGGCGTTCACGGCGGAAGCGGCGGATAATGTTTTTAAGCGTTGTTTGATTGACAAATGGGGGTTTGATATTGAGGCGCTGGCTCTAACTCGCAAATTTGGTTATCGCATGGGGATTATTCCGGTTTATTGGATTAATAATCCTAATAGCCGCGTTAGTTTAAAGGGATACTTGAACACATTCAGAGAATTGTTTAAAATTAGGTGGAATTTAATTAGGGGAAGATATGATCAAAAAGAAAATTAAAAGCAAATTTCCTTCGGAACTGCGGATGGATTTGGTCTCCAATGACTGGGTCGTGATCGCGACCGGTCGGAGTCGTCGTCCAAGCAGTTTTGCTAAACAGGAAAGAAACAAAAAAGTTGTCTCGAAAAAGGACTGTCCTTTTTGCCAACCAGAAAACATTAAAGATGTTATCGCTAAGCGCGAACATAATGGCGATTCATGGTTTGTGATTTCAATTCCCAATAAGTTTCCCGCTTTTTCAGAAGGTGACGATCTGGGTCAGCGGAAAGAAGGGCCTAATCGGATTATCAATGGTTTTGGGTATCATGAAGTGATTATTACTGCTCCTCACGAGAGACCGCTCGCGCTTTTTTCGTTGGAAGAAACAATGATGGTCGTTGACCTTTATCAAGCGCGATATTTGGATTTAATGAACAAAAAATTTATTAAATATATTTCTATTTTCCACAACCACGGGCGTGAGGCGGGCGCTTCGGTTTCTCATCCTCACTCTCAACTCTTGGCCATTCCTGTGATAGATCCAGATTTAAGAGGGAGTTTGGACGGCGCGGAGGCATTTTACACGAGTCAAGGAAAATGCGTTTATTGTACGATGCTTGATTGGGATATTAGAGATGGCCGTCGCGTTGTTTATGAAAACGAGAAATTTGTTGTTCTTTGTCCTTTCGCTTCGCAGGTCGCTTTTGAGACAAGAATTTATCCAAAAGAGCACCAATCGTATTTTGAAAGAATTACCGAGAGTGAGAAGAAACTTTTTGCCGACGCTTTGCGAACGGCTTTGAGCAAAATTCACAAAGGCCTCAATGACCCCGCCTATAATTTTTATATCCACACTGCCCCCTCTGACAAAGCGAATTATGACCATTACCATTGGCATTTGAATATCTTTCCAAAAACATCAACCTGGGCGGGGTTTGAATTGGGCGCTGGTATAGAAATTAGCACGATTGAACCAGAAAAAGCGGCAGAGTTTTTGAGGAAACAGTAATTTTAAGATATGATTTTAGAATCTCTTGCTAATTTTGTTGTTAACGCCGTCGCGTCCTTGGGCTATTGGGGCATTGCTTTTTTTATGGCTGTTGAGAGTTCTTTTATTCCTTTTCCATCAGAAATCATTGTTCCGCCGGCCGCTTATTTAGCGCAACAAGGCGAGATGAATATTTTTTTAGTGATTTTGGCTGGAGTTATTGGCAGTTTATTGGGCGCGCTCATCAACTATTTTTTAGCGCTAACCTTAGGAAGAAAAGTTATTTACGGGTTGGCGAGAAGCAGGTTTGCCAAATTCTTTTTAATTAACGGAGAGAAATTAGAAAAGGCGGAAAAATATTTTCTAAAATACGGCAACAGTTCAACTCTTATTTGTCGGTTCGTTCCCGGAGTAAGGCAATTGGTTTCTATTCCGGCCGGTTTTTCAAAAATGAATTTTAAGAGTTTTGTTTTTTACACCTCGCTCGGCTCCGCAATTTGGGTTATGATTTTAGCCGCCCTGGGCTGGTTTTTCGGAGCGAATCAAGAATTGCTTACGAGATATTACAAAGAAATTTCCTTATTCTTTATCTTAGTATTTTTCGTTTTTATCGTATTTATTATCTTTCGCAAAAACAACAATAAATGAGCAAGGAACCATTAATCATCGCGAATTGGAAATGCAACCCGGCTTCAAAAAAAGAAGCAGAGCATCTTTTTGGCGTTTTAAAAAAAGAATTGAGAAGAATAAAAAAGACAGAGGTGGTTATCTGCCCGCCATTTATTTTTTCTTCATTGTTTCCTGCTCGCTGTTCGTTGAAATTGGGGGGTCAGAATTGCTTCTGGGAAAACAGAGGAGCTTTTACGGGAGAGGTTTCTCCTTTGATGCTTAAAAATTTAGGATGCGAGTTTGTGATTATCGGCCATTCAGAAAGAAAGAAATATTTTCAGGAAAGCGATCTAATTATCAATAAAAAACTAAAAGCGGTTTTGAAAAATCGCCTTCAGCCCATTTTGTGCGTTGGCGAAGAGGCGAGAGACGCTTTTACCGCAGAAGGCAAACCGCTCAACGAAATGAGTTTGGTCGTGGGCGAACAAGTTGAAAAGGGCCTAAGCGGAATTTCTTCTTCCCGTTTGGGTGAAATCGTTATTGCCTACGAGCCGGTTTGGGCGATTGGGACGGGAATGCCTTGTTTGCCAAATGACGCAATGAAAGCAGCTTTGCTTATTAGAAAAACGCTCACAAATCTCTATAGCAGAAACATCGCCGAAAAAGTCAGGATAATTTACGGAGGGAGCGTCAACAGTCAAAACGCGTCCGACTATACCAAAGGAGCTGCGATGAACGGTCTGCTTATTGGCGGCGCCTCTCTTAACGCCAGCGAGTTTGTAAAGATTGTCAAAGATGTGGAGGAAATTTTATGAAAACAGTTCGCGATTTTAATTTTAAGAACAAAAAAGTTCTTTTGAGGGCTGATTTTAACGAGCCGTTAAAAGACGGAGAGTTGACCAGTGATTTTAGAATTAAAGCTGTTTTGCCAACGATTAAATATTTGGTTAAAGAAGGCGCGAAAGTAATTTTATTAACCCATTTGGGGCGTCCCAAGGGCAATATGGTAAAACAATTAAGAGTTGACCCGGTTGGAAAAAGAATTTCGCGATTATTAAACAAGCCCGTTAAAAAACTTAATGATTGCATTGGCGAGAAGGTTGAAAAAGAGATTAAAGAAATGGCGGCGGGGGATTTAATTCTTTTAGAGAATGTTCAATTTCATGATGGGGAAATAGAAAACAGCCCCGATTTTGTCGGCTCTTTAGCTAATTTGGCGGATATTTTTGTCATGGACGCCTTTGGGCAATCTCATCGCGATTACGCGTCCATTAGCGGTTTGTCAAAAAAAATGCCCAGTTGCGCGGGCTTGCTTTTGGAAAAAGAAGTAAAAGTTCTTTCAGATGTTTTAAATAACGCGGACCATCCATTAGTGGTGATTATCGGCGGTGTAAAAATTTCAACTAAAATTAAGGTGATTGAGAAATTTTTAGAAAAAGCGGACGATATTCTTCTTGGTGGAGCTTTAGCGAATACAGTCATTAGCGCCAAAGGATTTGCTATTGGCCGTTCAATCTCGGAAGAAAGCATGGTAAAAGAGGTTAAAAAACTGCAACTGACTAATACAAAACTTCATATTCCTGTAGATGTTGTTGTTTCGACCGATCCGTTGGGTGGCGCCGATAAGCGGATTGCTCCTGTTGGAAATATTGGAGAGAATGAAATGATTTTAGATATCGGAATAGATACAAGTTATATTTTTAATAAGATTATCTCTCAAGCCAAAACAATTATTTGGAACGGTCCAATGGGGCTTTTCGAGGTGAATAAATTTGCGGCGGGCAGTCAGGAAACAGCCCGCGCTATTATTCGGAGCAAGGGCTTCGCGCTTGCTGGTGGCGGCGACACGATAACTCTCTTGGAACAATTAGGTTTAATGAGTAAGATGGACCATATTTCCACCGGCGGAGGAGCGATGCTTGAATTTTTAACAGGAGCAAAGTTGCCAGGGATTGAAGCGCTAAAATAATTTTTAAATCTTATGGAATGGAAACTTAAACCAACGCCGCCGAGCGGTTTTTTTAAAAAATTTCCTGAATATTCTTCTCTAACCGCGCGGCTTCTTTATGCGCGCGGGTTGAAAACGCAAAGAGAAATAGATGAATTTTTTAATTCTGATTATGAAGAGGACATTCATAATCCTTTTTTGCTAAAAGGGATGAAAAAAGCAGTTAAGCGCGTTTTACAGGCGGTTGAAAAAGAAGAGAAGATCTTAATTTACGGCGATTTTGACGCTGATGGCGTTTGTTCAACGGCCATTTTGTGTCTAACGCTCAAACATTTAGGAGTTAAAAAACTGAAAATTTATATTCCTGATAGAGAAAAAGAAAATCACGGCTTGAATAAAAAAGCGATTAAAGAATTCTCGAAAGAGGGAGTGAATTTAATTATTACGGTTGATTGCGGCAGCACCGATTTAAAGGAAGTCAGTTTGGCGAATTCTTTGGGAATGGATGTCATTATTACCGACCATCACGAATTAAGAGATGAATTGCCAAAGACGGTCGCGATTATTAATTCTCTGCAAAAAGGAGATAAATATCCATTTAAGAAATTGTGCGGCGCGGGCATCGCGTATAAACTGGCTTGCGCGCTTTTATCCTCAAATGAGACTTTTAAAAAATGGCTTCTTGATTTAACGGCGATCGCGACTGTTTCTGATGTAATGCCGATTGTCGGAGAAAATAGAACTTTGGTTAAATATGGTTTGGGCGTTTTGGCGCAAACAAAATGGCTCGGTCTTCAAGAATTAATGAAGGTCTCGCAGATAGACCCGCTCATCACAAAGCCCTCTTTAAACGGAGAAGCGCCTCTGACAAATCTTGATACAAGAACAATTGGTTTTGTTATAGGCCCGCGACTAAACGCCGCCAGCAGGATGGACCACGCCAATAGCGCCCTTCGCCTTTTAATTACGAAAAATAAAAGGGAAGCGATGGAATTGGCGGCGCAAATTAATCAAAATAATTCCGCGAGGCAAAATTTAACCACAAAAATTGTTCAAGAAGTAGAAAAGTGTATTTTGGAAAAAGAAAAAAAGGGTAAAAGCTCTAAATTAATTTTTGAAGGCAGCGCAGAATGGCCGGTCGGGTTGGTTGGTTTAATTGCTGGAAAAATCGCTTCAAAATATTGCCGTCCGGCGTTTATTTATCATCAGGCGGGCGAATTAATTCACGCTTCAGGCCGAAGCGCTTCGCAAGTTGACTTAGTAGGCGTTATCAAGCAAGGAAGTGATTTTCTTGACGATTATGGTGGACATAAAGACGCGGCTGGATTTAGAATGAAAAAGAAAAATCTTAAAAAAGCGAAAGATTTTTTTAAAAAAATAGTTGAGAAAGAATTGAAAGGCAAAGAGTTGATTGCTTCGCTTGAAATTGACGCGGAATTATCTCTTCGCGAAATGAATTGGCAGACCTATGACGAAATTCAAAAATTTACTCCTTTTGGCAGAGGTAATTTAGAACCAAGATTTAGCGCGAAAGGAATGGAAATTAGCGAAATTAGAACAGTTGGCAACGGTGACAAGCACTTGAAACTGTCTTTAATGATGTTTGACAGCGAGCAGAAAAAAGCTAAAAATTTCAAAGCGATCGCTTTCGGATTAGGCGAGCGAGGCGAGCATCTTAAAAAAGGCGACTCGGTTGATATCGTTTTTGAATTTATTATCAACGAATGGAACGGATGCCGGGAGTTGGAATTAAAAGTGGTGGATATTAAAAATACAAAAAACTTATGAAAATTAAAATTTATACCGATGGCGGGTCGCGGGGAAATCCGGGACCGTCGGCGATTGGCGTTGTTATTATCCAAGAAGGAGAAGCGTCAAAAAAATATGGAGAATATATCGGGGAGGGGACGAACAATCAAGCCGAATACAAAGCGGTTATTTTCGCTTTGAAAAAAGTTAAACAATTATTTGGCAAGCAAAAAGCGAAAGGAGCGGAAATAACCGTTCTTTCGGACAGTGAATTATTAGTTAAACATATAAATCACCAATACAAAATCAAAGAGGGCGAACTTCAGTCGCTTTTCTTAGAGGTTTGGAACCTAATGCTCGATTTCAACCAAGTCAATTTCCAACACACTCTCCGCGGAGGGAACAAAGAAGCCGACGAAATGGTCAACCGCGCCTTAGATGAGAAATCAAACAAACAAACGCTTCTGTAACTAAGATGGGGGCTGCCCCCGCGGCGGGGGCAGCCCCCAGTCGCAATTGGGGTTGACAGAGGGTGGGGGTGTGGTATTATGGGGAGGACCCGAGCAAATTAGATAGTCGCCTCGCAATTTTGTGGGGAGGAAAGTCCGGGCGTCGCAAATGGCAGCGGGTAATACCCGCCGGTCGCGAGATTAGGGAAAGCGCCACAGAGACAATATTTCTTTGGTTTTGGGGCAATCTCCAAAACTGGGGTAAAGGTGAAAAGTGAGGGATTAAGACCCCTCTCTCCGCAGGGAGACCTGTCGGAGTGGCAAGCCCTGCCTGACGCAAGAGCAAACCATTCCGCAATATTGCGGGATGATGAAAAGTAGCTCGCTTGAGGTTAGCGGCAACGCTAACCCTAGATAGATGACTATCCAAGACCCTCCGTCGCCCTTTGGGCTATGGCGGGTGAGACAGAACCCGGCTTATTATTTGCTCGGGTTTTTGTTTGTCTTGATTTTTAGAAGATGGGGGCTGCCCCCGTTGCGGGGGCAGCCCCCATTCTGTGGGGTGAGAAAGACGGGAGCAGTCCCCGCTGCGAGGGCTGCCCCCCTAAAATAGCAGACCTTTTCTCTTTTGATTCCTTGATTTTAGGGGTTTTATTGAGTAAGATGGGGGTATGAAGAAGTCAGAATTGGTTTTTACATTTATTTTGGTTCCGCTGGATTTTTTGGCGCTTTTGGGGGCGGGGGCGGCGGCTTATTTTCTGCGGACGAGCGAATGGGTTGCCCAATATCGTCCAGTAGTTTTCTACTTAAACCTTCCTTTTGGACGGTATTTTTGGCTTGTTTTTGGAGCGGCTCTTTTTCTTTTAATTATTTTCGCTTTAGTCGGATTATATAAAATCCAAATCAGGCGGTCTTTGCTGGACGATTTTCTTAAGATATTAATCGGCGTTTCGGCGGGAATGATTGCTTTGGTTTTTTATATCTTTCTTAGTCGCGAATGGTTTGATTCTCGATTTATTATGCTCACTGGCTGGGGAATGTCAGTCGCCTTTGTTTTTTTTGGACGGCTTTTTGTCCATTTCTGGCGGAGTTATTTAATTAGGAAATACAATTTTGGCGCTCATAGGGTTATGATTATTGGTCGGGACGGTATTAGTAAAAGGATTAGCGGGTGCATTAAGCAAAATCCAAATTTAGGATACTATTTAGCCGCCAATTTGATTGAGCCGGACATGACGGAAATCAGGAGCAAGGTTAACAATCCGGGCGTTGAGGAAATTATTTTAGCCGATACGGATTGGCCGAGAGAAAAGGTTTTGGAATTAGTTGATTTTTGCGAAGAAAACCATTTGTCCTTCAAATTCGCGCCTAATCTTTTCCAAACACTCACGAGCAATACCTCAGTAGAAACGATCGGAGGCATTCCAATTGTTGAATTGAAAAGAACCGCTTTGGACGGATGGGGGAGAATTATTAAAAAATTCGTTGACTTGAGCGGAGCGATTTTTGGAATAGTTTTTTTAAGTCCCTTTTTCGCCTTAACTGCGCTTGCGATTAAATGGGATTCGCCTGGGCCAGTTTTGGTTAAATTAAAAAGAGTGAGCCATGGCAAAGAATTTAATCTTTATAAATTTCGTTCAATGGTGAATGGCGCGGAGGATTTGAAAAAATTTCTTTGGGCGTACAATGAGAGGGATGACGGGCCTTTATTTAAAATAAAGAAAGACCCACGCGTGACTTCGGTTGGACGATTCTTGAGGAAATATCGGATTGATGAGTTTCCCCAATTAATTAATGTTTTGAAAGGAGAAATGAGTTTGGTCGGACCGCGACCGCATCAGCCAGACGAAATCGCCCAGTATCAAAAACATCATAAAAAGGTTCTCGCGATTAAAGCGGGCATGTCGGGATTCGCCCAAATTAGCGGCAGTTCGGATTTATCTTTTGAGGAGGAGGTCAAATTAGACACATACTATATTGAAAAATGGTCGCTTTTAATGGATATTAAAATTTTATTAAAGACAATTGTTGTTTTGGTAAGGGACAGGTCGGCATGTTAATTAATTATTATGCGCGTTGCTTTGGTTCATGATTATCTTAATCAGTACGGCGGGGCAGAGAGGGTTTTGGAAGCGTTTTGCCAGATCTTTCCAAAAGCGCCGATTTACACTCTTTTTTATGACAAAAAAGGGACTGGTTTTGCTTTCGCGAATCGCCGCGTTGAGACATCTTTTTTACAAAAAACGCCCTTTGTTAAATCCCATCATCGCTCTTTTTTAATGCTCATGCCAATCGCGATTGAGCAGTTTGATTTTTCCCAATACGACTTGGTTCTTTCCGATTCTTCCAGTTACGCTAAGGGTGTAATTACTCCTCCAGGAACAAAGCATATCTGTTATTGCCACACGCCCATCCGTTACGCATGGGATGATTCGCATAAATATATTAACGAGTTTGGCTACTCCAGAGCCGCGCAAAAAATTATTCCATTTTTTATGAATTATATTCGTTTTTGGGACGAGCAGGCCGCCGCGCGAGTAGACGGATTTATCGCTAACTCTTCTTTTGTGGCGAAAAGAATTAAAAAATATTATCAGCGCGAATCGGAAATTATTCACCCTCCGATTAGAACCGACTTGTTTTATTTAGCCGAAAAACCAGAAAAATATTTTTTAATGGTTGGCCGCCTTTTGACTTACAAACGGTTTGATTTGGCGATTGAGGCGTTTAACCAACTTGGTTGGCCTTTAAAAATTGTGGGGGACGGGCCTGACCGCTCGCGGTTGGAAAAAATGGCGCGGGGGAATATAGAGTTTGTTGGTTTGGTCCCGGACAGTAAGTTAAGAGATTATTACGCGCATTGTCGGGCTTTTGTCTTTCCTCAGGAAGAGGATTTTGGGATTGTTCCTGTTGAAGCGATGGCGTCAGGCCGTCCGGTGATCGCTTATCAGGGCGGAGGAGCGCTGGAAATTGTCCAGCCTGGAGTGACAGGGATGTTTTTCAAAGAGCAGACAACAGAATGTTTAATTGACGCTTTAAAACAATTTGAGTCCGACGATTTTAATCCAAAAATTATTAAAGAGCAGGCGGAGAAATTTAGCCAGGAGCGGTTTAAGGAAAAAATAAAAGAGTATCTAAATGAATATCGGAATTGACATCAGAGTTTTGGCGCGCGGGGTTAAGATAATATTATTCTAATAACGGTTAGTTAATAGTCAAAAATTTATGAAAATCAAAACCTCCCTCATTATAACAATCATCATTATAACAATCATCATTCTATTTTCCATATTAATTACGGGAGCTGTTTTAGTTTACAAACAGATGACTGATTTTAACCAAGATAACAAGATAGACATAGGCGACTTCGGCATCTTAATGAGCGAGTGGGGAAAGGGACCATTAACTACCTGCAAAAAATGGAATCCGGGCCATTATATTCTTCCTACATCAGAAGAAGATCTTGATGAGATTGAGTTAATTCTGTCTAACCCCTTAAATCATATTGCCGGACTTCAAGCTTACTTTACGTGGAGGCAACTTGAAACTGAAAAAGGTGTTTATGATTTTTCTAAAATTGAAGAGATGCTTGAACTTGTAAAAAAATATAATAAACACTTATTTGTGCAAGTATCAGATAGAACATTTAAAGCAGGTGAGAAGCCAGTTCCTGATTATCTATATGAAGATCCAATCTATAATGGAGGCATTGAGTTATTTACATCAGGAAAGGGTTCTGTCTCGAGAATATGGGACCCAAATGTAAATGAAAGATTCAACTTGCTTATATTAGAATTAGGAAAAAGATTTGACGATAAAGAAAATTTTGAAGGAATAGTTTTTGAGGAAAGTGCTCTTGATATAGATACTACAACAGCAGAGGGTTATTCTGTTGAAAAATTGGTTGACGGAATAATGCATAGAAATAACGCAGCTGCTCTGGCTTTTCCCAATTCTGTGGTTATACAGTACATGAATTATGGTCCGTCTGAATTTATTAATCTTTTTGAATATCTTTATTTAACAGGAGTTGGTACGGGCGGTCCCGACCTTGTGCCTGATAAAGGAAGATTTCCTGAAAAACAAAGAATACCCGCTTACGATTATTACCCCCTATACGCAGGTAAAATGCCTTTGGGCGTAGCCGTTCAAACACCTAATTTAATGAAAGATGAAAGAAATAAGAAAGGAATTTTTACTCTGGATGGATTTTGGGATATGGGTTTAAACACATTGAAACTAAATTATATTTTTTGGTCTTTTGTTGAACAGCCCTGGCATAAATTCAGCTTCACGAATGATATTTTACCATACATTAATGAAAGAGAAGGAGAAATCAATGACGGTTGCCCTGAGAATATGCAAGTAAAGTAGGAAAAAATAAAAGAGTATCTAAATGAATATCGGAATTGACATCAGAGTTTTGGCGCGCGGGGCGAGGACGGGGGTGGAGGAATACGCGATTAATCTCCTGTCAGAACTTTTGCCTTTGAACAAGGGCGTTAATTACAAACTTTTTTACAACGCTTTTCGCAAGGCGGAGCTGAATTATCCGTGGCTTAGTTTGGATAATGTCCATCTTAAAGACAGCAGAATCCCTAATCGTTTTTTCTTTGCTGTCGCGCGATATTTGAACGCGCCAAAAATTGACAAACTGCTTGGCGGAATTGATGTCTATTTTAACCCGCATTTTTTTGTCGCGCCCGTTTCTCGCGATTGTCGTAAGGTGATTACTTTTCATGATTTGTCCTTTGAGCATTATCCAGAATTTTTTTCTAAAAGAAAAAGATTGTGGCAAAAGGTTTTAATGAATACAAAAAAAGAAGCGGAGAAAGCGGACAAGATTATCGCTGTTTCTAATTCAACTAAGGCGGACCTGGTTAATCTTTACGGCGTTGATGAAAGAAAAATAGAGGTGATTTATTCGGGGGTTTCGGAAAGATTTAAAGAGATAGACAAGGACAGTCCCTCGCCGCGAGGGACTGTCCCTTGTTGGATAGAAGCGATTAAAAAGAAATATAATTTGCCCGATAAATTTATTTTATATTTCGGGACGATTGAGCCGAGAAAAAATATTGTCGGTATTATTAAAGCGTTTGAATTATTAAAAAAAGATAAGTCATTGAAGTTAGTTATCGCCGGGACAAAGGGGTGGCTTTATAAAGACATTTTCAAAGCGGCTCAAAATTCAAAATATAGCCAAGATATATTTTTTACGGGCTTTGTTGAAGATGCGGACAAACCATTTCTTTATAACTTAGCCGAGCTTTTCGTCTATCCAAGTTTTTTTGAGGGATTTGGATTTCCTCCTTTAGAGGCGATGGCTTGCGGCTTGCCGGTAATTGTCTCTTGTAACTCTTCTCTGCCTGAAGTTGTTGGAAAAGCGGCTCTCATGGTTGACCCTGCCAACATTGACGAACTTGCTTGGGCGATGGAAATCGCGTTGAATGACCAAGAATTAAGAAAACGAATTATCGCGGCGGGCCTTGAGCAAGCGAAGAAATTCTCATGGCGAGAATGCGCGGAGAAGACGATGGCTGTTTTGGGGAAAACGGGGGCTGCCCCCGTTGCGGGGGCAGCCCCCATCCGAAGTAAGATGGCAATTGACGCGCGTTTTTACGGACCTAAGCAAAAGGGGTTGGGGCGTTATGTTCAGAAGTTGGTTGAAAACTTAGAAAGGGAGGATGTTATTAATAAATACTTCGTTTTTTTGAGAAGAGAAAATTGGGATGAATATTATCCTAAAAATCCAAATTTTAAAAAGGTTTTGGCGGATTGCCGATGGTATGGTTTTAAAGAACAGTTTTTAATGCCTTGGAAAATTTGGCGCGAGAAAGCCGACTTGACACACTATCCTCATTTTAATGTTCCAATTTTTGCCCCAAAACCATTTGTTGTCACTATCCACGATTTAATTCTTAAAAGATTTCCCACACGCCGCGCTTCTACGCTTGGTTTTTTTTCTTACTGGTTTAAAAATTTTGCCTATCATTTTGTTATTTCCCTCGCTTTGCGTCGCGCGAAAAAAATTATCGCCATTTCTAATTATACGAAAAAAGATATTTTAAAATATTTCAAAGTTAGTCCGGAGAAAATAGAGGTGGTTTATGAGGGGGGAGTGATACAGACGGGAGCAGCCCCCGAAAGCGGGGGACTGCCCCCTAATATCCAGTCCCCATCTAATATCCCCAACCCTTATTTGCTTTATGTTGGGAATGCTTACCCGCATAAGAATTTAGAAAGGTTGATTTTGGCTTTTGCCAAAATTAAACATTCGGATTTAAGATTAGTTCTGGTGGGGGAGATGGACTATTTTTATCAACGGCTTCAAAAAGAATTTTCTCATGTTCAAGGATTGGTTTTTACCGACTTTGTTTCGGATAGCGATTTGGAAGTTTTGTATCGCGGGGCGTCTCTTTATGTTTTCCCTTCTCTCTGTGAGGGATTTGGACTTCCACCTTTGGAGGCGATGAGTTACGGTTTGCCCGTGGTTTCCTCAAACGCGACTTGTCTGCCTGAAATTTTAGGAGACGCGGCGGTATATTTTAATTCAGAGAACATAGATGAAATGGCGGAAAAAATTAAAGAGGTTTTAGATAACGAGGCGTTAAGAAAAGATTTAATTTTAAAAGGATATAAAAGAGTTAAAAAATACGATTGGATAAAAATGGCGAGAGAAACGGTGAAGATATATAATTAAAGAGGGGACAGTCCCCATTCTGAATGGGGACTGTCCCCGGATTTGTTAAATTTTTTCTTGTGGAGATTTTGTGGTATAATACAAGTATATTATGGAGGGGAAGACAAAACAATTTGGGCGGGTTTTTACCGCTTTGTATGATATTAAGCCCGTTACGGCGGCGGGCGTTTTAGATGTTGAAAGGATAGAGAAGATAACCGACATTTTGGATTTAAGTGGGGAGAAGAAAAAAGAATTTATTCCTTACGATTTGCCAAAAGAAGAATCTTTTAATTTTATTTTAACAAATACAGACGATTTGGATGTTTTGCCAACTCGCGAGGAAATTTTGGCGGAGTTGAATAAAATTGAAAATTTTGAAGAATTTTTAAGGGCGGCCGAAGAGGGGGAGAGAAAAAATAAAGCGCAAGAGGAAAAAGCGCAAGCGGATATTTTGGATAAAAACAATCAAAGGTCAGACCTTTCAAAACGACATTCTCGTGACCTCAATTCTCTTCCACGGATATCGGGGTTAGAGGAATTTTATTTTCCCGAGGTGGCGCGAGGAACAGTTTTAGTCGCGGAGAGCGAGGATAAAAAAGAGGTCCGGGCGGATGGGAATAAATCTTTGTTTAAATTTTTAATGGCAGGGATTTTAATTGCTTTAATTGTTCCGGCGGCCACTTGGGTTGGGTATGGGTTTAAAATCAAAGAGGATGTTTTAAGTAGCGGGCTTTCGGCTTATCAAAATCTTTTGTCCGCCAAACAGTCGTTAGAAGAGTCTGATTGGCAGGATGCCGAGCATAATTTTGGATTGGCGCGTTCAGATTTTTTTGAAGCGCATCAAGATATTAATCAATTAGGTCGGTTGACTTTAGGCGTCTTGGAACAAATGCCGGGCGGTTCTTTAATTTCTTCGGGCAGTCATTTAGTTAAAGTTGGCGAGAGTTTAGCGCGAGCGGGCGAAGGACTTGCCGCGGCGGTTAATCTTTTTTCTTTAAATAATTTATTTAATCTTGTTGAATCGCCGCAAGGCGGGACTCTAACGGATTCAATCGCTTTAAGTAAGGATAATTTAAGAGCGGCTTTGACCGAGATTGAGACGGCCAATCAGGAGATTGAACAGATTAAAATCAAATCGTTGCCGGAAGATATCCAAAGCGGCATTCTTTTTTTGAAAGAAAATTTGCCTTTGGTTAAAGAAACGCTTTCTCAAGCGCTTGATTATTCAGTGGCATTTTTGAGCATTTTAGGGCATGATAATCCTCGCCAGTATCTTTTAATTTTTCAAAACAACGGTGAAGCGAGGGCGACAGGCGGATTTATCGGGACTTATGGCTTAATCACATTAGACAGAGGCGCGTTGACGAACCTTTTCATAGACGGTATTTATAACGCGGACGGACAGTTGCGAGAAAAAATTATTCCTCCGCAGCCGATTCAAAAAATTAGCACCGCTTGGTCAATGCATGACGCGAACTGGTTCGCTGACTTTCCGACTTCCGCCCAAAAAGTGGCTTGGTTCTACGAAAAAACAGGCGGGCCGACGGTTGATGGTGTGATTAGTTTGACACCGACTGTAGTTGAACGCCTCTTGGCGTTAACTGGCCCTATTTCTATGCCGGAATACGGCGTTGAATTGGACGCGAGCAGTTTTGTTGAATTAATTCAATACAAAGTGGAGACCGACTATGATAAAGAGTTAAATCAGCCAAAAAAGATTTTGGCGGATTTTGCTCCGAAATTTATTAAACAAATAGGCGAGTTATCCGCGGAAAAAAAGAAAGAGGCGGTGGAAATTATTTTTGATTGCTTAGAAGAAAAACATATCTTAGTGTTTTTTAGTAATCCTTCTTTGGAAAAATTAGCGGACGAAGAGGGGTGGTCGGGAAAGATTCTTTCAACGGATAAGGATTATTTAAGCGTCGTTTCGTCAAACATTAATGGCTACAAAACAGATTGGGTGATTAAAGAAACAATTGCTCATCAGGCGGAAATTCAAGGAGACGGTTCGGTTATTGACACACTCACTATTACTCGCCAGCATCAGGGAGGCGATTTGGCATACGATTGGTGGAACAGAGTTAACGCGAATTATTTGAGGGTTTATTTGCCTTTAGGGAGTCAGTTGATTTCCGCTGAGGGGCAAAGTTTAGAAATTTATCAGCCGCCGATTGATTATGAAGAAAATAATTTTAAAAAAGACCCGCTGGTTGAGAAGATTGAGAGTAGTATGATTATTGACTCTAAAACTGGAACGCGCATTTTTGAAGAAAGCGGCAAAACAGTTTTTGCCAACTGGGCTTATGTTAGTCCGGGCGAAACGGTTGTTTTGACCTATAAATACAAATTGCCTTTCAAGATTGGCTTGACCGGGGCGACTGATAGTTATAGTTTGTTAACGCAAAAGCAGTTAGGCAGTTTAGGAAGCGCCTTTAGTCATCAATTAAAGTTTCCGTCTAACTGGCAGGTCTCATGGAGATATCCAGAAACATCTAGACTAAACGCGGGAGGAATTAATTTTAACGGCGACCTAAAAACAGATAAATTCATCGGCGCGTCATTTGAATTTTGATGATAAAACGATTTTTTAATAATCAATCAAAGACGATTTTTTCGGCCGCTGTTGTTTTAGGAGCGGCTTCTTTTGTAAGTCGTTTTTTGGGTTTGATTCGTGATAAAATTTTGGCAGGAATGTTTGGCGCGGGCGGAGAGTTGGATGCGTATTACGCCGCTTTTCGCATTCCGGATTTAATTTATTCTTTGCTTGTTTTAGGCGCCGTTTCGGCTGGCTTTATTCCTGTCTTTGTTAATTATCTCAACCAAGATAAAAAAACGCAAGATACGAATCATTGGCATTTAGCCAATAGCGTTCTTAATTTAATGGCCTTGTCTTTAATGGCGGCGTGTTTTCTTTTGGCGATTTTCGCTCCTTGGATAATGAAATTAGTCGCGCCTGGTTTTTCCGCGGAGCAGTTGTCGCTTGCTTCCCAATTAACCAGAATTATGTTTTTAAGCCCTTTCTTTATGGGTTTGTCCGCGATTTTTGGAGGCATTTTGCAAAGTTTTCGTCGATTTCTCGCTTACGCGATGGCGCCGATCGCGTATAATTTAGGCATTATTTTTGGCGCTTTGGTTTTGACAAATTATTTTGGTCTTTTAGGTTTGGCTTATGGCGTGGCGCTTGGCTCTTTTTTTCATTTGGCGATTCAAATTCCGACTGCTTTTCTCTGCGGATTTAGGTGGCGTCCAGTTTTTGACTTCAGGTTTGACGGCGTCAGAAGGATTTTCAAATTAATGCCCGCGCGGGTCTTGAGTTTAGGGCTTTCCCAGATTACGATTTGGATTATGACTGCTTTTGCTTCTCTTCTGACGGTTGGGAGCATCGCGATTTATAGTTTGACTTTGAATATTTGGAGTTTTCCTTTGGGTGTCTTTGGCGTTTCTTTCGTTGTGGCGGCTTTTCCCAAACTTTCCGAAACGGCGCAGAAAAATGATTTGGAAGGATTTATTAAAACATTCTATTCCGCCGTCCGCCAAATACTTTTCTTTATTCTTCCATCGTCTGCTTTGTTTATTGTTTTGCGAACGCATCTCGTTAGTATCATTCTCCAAGGCGGTCGATTCGGTCCACAAGAAACGGCTTTAGCCGCGGAAACACTAGCGTATTTTTCAATCGCTTTATTCGCCGAAGCGTTGGTTCTTCTTTTCTTGCGATGCTATTTCGCTTGGGAAGATTCCAAAACGCCATTTTTAATCGGCTTCGCGGCAATGGCGGCGCGGCTCTCGGCGGCTTGGGTTTTGTCCTATTCGCTGGGCGTGGCAGGTTTGGCGCTTGGCTATGCCATAGGAAGTATTTTTTATTTGATTTTACTGGCGGTCTTTTTTAGGGCGAAACTTAGGAAAAAGTTTGGCGCGGGCGTTAATTTGAATGGAAAAGATGTTCTTATTTCAGGAATAAAAATGGTCTCAGCTTCTTTTCTCGCTGCTTTGGCGAGTTGGCTTTTTTTGCGGTCTTTCGGAGAAATTATTTGCCATAAGGGCGTTTTTGAAATATGCTGTCAGGGCGGAATGGCGGGCATAATCGGCGTTTTGTCGTATTTCTTTTTCGCTTGGGTCTTCCGATTAAGCGAACTGGATTTATTTGTCAAAGCATTATCGCGCCGCCTGCCTTGGAAGAAAATATCATGGTTCGGAATTGGAAGCGGGAGGGAGTAAAATATGATACCTCAATCACATATTCGGAATTTTTCTATTATCGCGCATATTGACCACGGGAAGTCCACTTTGGCTGACCGTTTTTTGGAATTGACGGGGACGGTTGAGAAAAGAAAGATGCGGGAACAGGTTTTGGATATGATGGATTTGGAAAGAGAAAGGGGGATTACGATTAAACTTCAGCCGGCGCGGATGGAATACACATATAAGGGCGAGCGGTATCTTTTGAATTTGATTGATACGCCCGGGCATGTTGATTTCGCTTACGAGGTTTCGCGGAGTTTGGCGGCGGTGGAGGGGACAATTCTATTAGTTGACGCGAGCCAAGGAGCGCAAGCGCAAACACTCGCCAATCTTAATTTGGCGCGCGGGCAGAATTTGATTATTATCCCCGTGGTTAATAAAATTGATTTAGGACACGCTAAAGTTGATGAAGCGATTAAAGAGATTAGCCAATTAACTGAAGTTGGCGAAGAAGATGTTATTAAAATTTCCGCTAAAAGCGGATTGAATGTGGAGCGGGTCTTGGAAGAGGTTATTAAAAAAATTCCCGCGCCAACGGGCGAATTTGAAAAACCTTTAAGGGCTTTGATTTTTGATTCCTCTTACGACACATACAAAGGCGTGATCGCATACATTAGAATCGTGGATGGGGAAATTAAAAGGGGTGACAAAGTAGAGATGTTCGCTTCGGGAGTTCAAACGGAAGTTATTGAGGTTGGGGTTTTTAGGCCAATGCTCGTTAAGATAGAAACATTAAGAGCGGGCGAAACGGGATATGTTGCCACGGGCCTGAAAGAAATCGGGCAGTGCCGGGTGGGCGACACGATTATTTCGCCAAAAAGGGGACAGTCCCCATTCAAAATGGGGACTGTCCCCGTTATTCTTCCTTTGCCCGGATACAAAGAGCCGAGTCCGCTCATTTTCGCCAGCTTTTATCCTGTGGACGCGAACGATTACGATCTTCTCAAAGACGGACTCGCTAAATTAAATTTAAGCGACGCTTCTCTGGTTTATGAATTAGAATCGTGCGAAGGATTGGGACGCGGCTTTCGTTGCGGATTTTTAGGGATGCTTCATTTAGAAATTGTTTCAGAGCGGCTTAAAAGGGAATACGATTTAGACTTGGTGACGACCTCGCCTTCGGTCAGTTACCGTATTTTGGATGATTCACAAAGAGGGTATCAAGTAATTTCTTCCGCTTCTGATTTTCCTGACGCGAGCAGGTTCGCGGAGACCCAAGAGCCGTGGATCAATTTGGAAATTATTACGCCCGTAAATTATTTGGGTCAAACAATGAAAATTTTGGAAAATTTAAGAGGTATTTATGGCGAGACCCAGTATTTAAGCAGTGAAAGAGTTTTAATTAAATATGAAGCTCCTTTGGGCGAAATTATTATTGATTTTTATGACAAACTTAAAAATGTAACGGCCGGTTACGCGTCCATGAGTTATGAATTATCGGATTATCGTCCAGCCGACTTAACGCGACTTGATATTTTAATCGCCGGAGAAAAAGCAGAGGCGTTTTCTCGGATTGTCCCGCGCGCGAAGGCGGACCAAGAAGGAAGGGCTTTGGTTAAGAAACTCAAAGAAGTTATTCCTTCTCAATTATTTACAATCGCTTTACAGGCGGCGATTGGCGGAAAGGTTATCGCTCGCGAAACGATTAGCGCTTTGCGAAAAGATGTGACGGGCTACCTTTATGGCGGCGACTATTCCCGTAAAAGAAAACTTTTGGAAAAACAAAAAAAGGGTAAAAAAAAGATGATGCAATCAGGGAGAGTCAATATTCCTTCAGATGTGTTTTTGAAGGTGTTGAAGAAGTAAAAAATTACAGGTATGATTAAAACATCGGCGCGAGGAGGAAAGAGGACATGCTCAAAATAACGAGCGCGGCAAGAACAATCCAAGACCAGCGAAAAAGTTTGTTTTTAGTTGATAGTTTCATATTTTTATAATAAACCAAAACGACAAATGATTCAACAATCTCGCGACGAGAATATTATTAAAAAGGTTTTGGGTTCAAAGATTTTCCTCTTCTTAGCTGTTTTGGCTTTGATTTATTTAGTGATTAATTTAGGCAGAGAAAGTTATCGCAAGCATCAATTAACGAAAGAAGTTGATAATTTAAAATTAGAGATTGAACGGTTAGAGGGAAGCAATCAGCAATTGGCGAATTTGATGGACTATTTTAAAGAAGAGTCGTTTATAGAAAAAGAAGCTCGTCTTAAACTTAATCTGAAAAAACCAGGCGAAAAGGTTGTTATTTTATCCGACTATTTTAACACAAGTTCTAATCTTGACGCTTTATCTAATGGCAGCCATAATACGGAGACGACAGAAGAAGAGTCGTCTAATTATTGGAAATGGTGGGAGTATTTTTTCCAGTAGAATAATTGCGGATGTAGCTCAATGGCAGAGCGTCTGCTTCCCAAGCAGATGACGAGGGTTCGATTCCCTTCACCCGCTCACGAAGCCGAGGTAGCTCAAGGGTAGAGCAACGCACTCGTAACGCGTAGGTTGTGGGTTCGATTCCCACCCTCGGCTCACGAATTAGCAATTTAGGGACAGTCCCCAAGAGGGGACTGTCCCCAGAGTCGGAAATGTGTTAGAATACGCTAATGAGTGAATTAGAGGAAAAATCAACGGGATATGACGGGCGAAGGGCAGTTTTGTCTATTTACGCGGGCGCGGGAGGAGCCGACGCGCAGGATTGGACAGAAATGCTTTTTCAAATGTATTTGAAGTTCGCCAAAAAGAAAAACTGGCCCGTTCGCATTCTTCAAATTAAAGAAGGAAAGGAAGCGGGATTTAAAAACGCGACATTCGTGGTTGAAGTCGCAAGCACTTATGGATATCTTAAGGGAGAAATGGGCGTTCATCGGCTAGTTCGTCTTTCTCCTTTTAACGCCAATCATCTTCGCCACACTTCTTTCGCTTTGGTTGAGGTTTTGCCCGAAATGGACGAACTTAAAGAAATTACTATCAGACCAGAGGATTTAAGAGTAGAGACATATAAAGCGGGAGGTCCGGGCGGGCAATATGTCAATAAAACAGAGTCGGCCGTTCGGATCACGCATCTTCCGACAGGGATTGTTGTTGGCTGCCAGAACGAAAGATTGCAAGGCGATAACAAGAAGCAGGCGATGAAATGGCTTTATGGCAAACTTCATATTCATTTATTAAAGAATAAACAAAAAGAATTAAATTTGTTAAGAGGCCAGCCAACGGATATTGAATGGGGCAATCAAATTCGTTCTTATGTTTTACATCCTTACCAAATGGTCAAAGACCATAGAACGGGAGTAAAGGTTGGAGACGCCGAAAGGGTCTTGGACGGGAAGTTGGATAAGTTCATAAAAGTAAAATGATAAAATTTGAAAATGTTTCAAAAATATATCCACCGGATTGCAGGGCGATAGATAATGTTAGTTTGGAAATAAAAGATAAAGAGTTTGTTTCTATCGCGGGGCGTTCGGGGGCGGGAAAGTCCACTTTAATTAAACTTTTAATTCGCGAAGAAGTTCCGACTCGCGGGAAAATCCTTTGGCGCGGTTTTGATTTAAGCGAAATCGCCGAGAAAGAAATGCCTCTTTGGCGGCGGAAGATTGGAATGGTTTTTCAGGACTTTAAACTTTTGCCGGAAAAGACGGCTTACGAAAATATCGCTTTCGCGATGGAAGTGGGGGGGAGAGACGACGAAGATATTGAACGGGACATTCCTAAACTTCTAAAATTGGTCAATTTGTCCGACCGGGCGGGAAATTTTCCGAGCCAACTTTCAGGCGGGGAGAAACAGAGAGTCGCGATCGCGCGGGCTTTGGCGCACCGTCCCGAGATTTTAGTCGCTGACGAACCAACGGGCAATTTAGACCCGCTTCACGCCTGGGAAATTGTTCGGCTTTTGATTAAAATTAATGAATTGGGAACAATTGTTGTTTTATCAACGCATAATCGCGAAATTATTAACGGGTTAGACAGAAGGGTCATCACTCTCGAAAAGGGCAGGATTATAAAAGACGCCCAAAACGGGAAATATATATTATTATGATTACATCTTTAATCAGGGTTTCCAAAGCCGGTTGGCTAAGTTTTTGGAGAAATAAATGGCTTTCATCTTCGGCTATTTCAATGTTGGCGTTGGCTATTTTTGGCATTACCAGTTTGCTTCTAATCAATGTTTTAATTAATTCGCTCACAGCCAATCTTGAGGACAAAATAGACATCAGCGTTTATTTCCATTTGACCGCCGAAGAAGAAGATATTTTAGAAGTTAGAAATAAATTAGTTAAACTAAGCGAGGTTCGCAGCGCGGAATATGTTTCCGCGGACGAAGCATTGGAAAGATTTAAAGAAAAACACGAGAGCAACGAAATTTTAATGCAGAGTTTGGGCGAATTGGATAATAATCCCTTAGAAGCGAGTTTAAATATTAAGGCGCAGCAGGCGTCTCAATATGAAGCGATTGTCGCGTTCTTTAATAATGGCGATTATCAGGAAATTGTTGATAAAATCAATTATCTAGAAAACAAGGCGGTCATTACGCGTCTTTCCGCTATTACTAAAAGTATTCGCCAGGTTGGTTTTATTGTTTTGCTTGTTCTCGCCGCCTTGGCGGTTTTGGTTTCTTTCAACACAATTCGTTTGACGATTTACAGCGCTCGGCGAGAAATTAAAGTAATGAAATTAGTCGGCGCGAGCAACTGGTTTGTCAGAGGTCCCTTTATTGTTGAGGGAGCGCTTTACGGAATTATCGCCGCTTTAATCGCCTTATTCGTAATGTATCCTATCGTTTGGTCTTTGTCCGCGAAGATTACTCTTTACCTGCCGGGAACTGACCTCTTTTACTTCCTGCAGGCAAATTTCTTCGCTATCTTTCTGATGCAACTCATCATCGGAATCGCCCTCGGAACAACAAGCAGTCTAGTCGCCGTCAGGAGATATTTGAAAGTATAGGAGGGAGTGGTGTGGATACGGAGTCGTCTAAGTGGTATTAAAAATATTGTTTTTATGTTATAATAGTGGCATGATAAAGTGTAAGCTTTGTGGCCGCTATTTTAAATTTATAACAGAAAAACACTTACAATCTAAGCATGATTGTAGTGTTAAAGAGTATGCAGAACAATTTGGCGATAAAGGCGTTGGATTTTTTCCTATTATATCGCAAAAATTAGATAAAAATGATCCAAGATATATTAAGTGGAGAAAAAGCTTAAAGAATAGACCATCTCCATGGAATAAGGGATTAAATAAAAATACGCACCTAAGCATTGCAAAAATTTCCAAAACTTTTAAGAAAAATAAAATTGATAATTTCAAGCAGTGGCGACAGAAAGAAATTGAAGCAGGGCGAATAAAAACAGATTATCCTCCTTTTGAAAAAACAGGCGATTTAGCTGAATTAATTGGTGTGATTTTAGGAGATGGTCATATTGGGAAATTTCCAAGAACAGAAGTTTTAGAAATTTATTCTAACTCAAACAATCCTGGATTTGTGAATAGATATACAACATTGGTTGAGCAAACATTTAACAAAAAACCTAAGGTATCAAAAAGAAAGACAAGTAATTGCATCAACATTGTAATTTATCAGAAAAATATTAGTAAACGCTTGGGTATCCCCGCTGGCGCGAGGGGAGATAAATGTTTTCATATTCCTCGTTGGATTTGCAATAATAAGGAATATCTAATAAGATACCTTCGTGGGTTATTTGAAGCAGAAGGGTCTTTTAATGTTCATTTGCCCACCTATACTTATAAGTTTATATTTGCTAATAGAAACGAATCTTTGCTTAAAAATGTTTTTCGCGCGTTAAGAATTTTAGGATTTAATCCGCATAAAACATATAAAAATATTCAGATTTCACGAAAAGAAGAGGTTTATCGTTGCAAAGATTTAATATCATTTAGACAATATTAATACATTGGGAGGTCTGCTAATGGTAGGCAACAGCGCTCTGGACGCTGCAATACAGGTTCGAATCCTGTCCTCCCAGCCCGACTTTTTTATCGAGAGACCGAGAGGTATAAAAAAATCGCCGAATGGGCGATTTTTTGATTGACACAATAAATTTATAATAAGGCTTTTTTAATTCTCTTTTTTATATTCTCATGCCAGAAATCATAATTATCTAAATCTGAAAGTTTTACCCACGCATAATCAATATGTTCATCGCTTAAAGTGATTTTATCTGCTTCGAGCGCTTGAGCAACAAAAGTTGCAACATAATAGCCAATTTCGTTTTCTGTCCAACTGTCAATGTCTAATATCTTTTTTACTTCAAATTCAGTAATTTTTGTTTCTTCTTTTATTTCCCTTTTTAAAGCATCAATCCAAGATTCACCTTTTTGAATTTTCCCACCTGGCAAGAGCCATTTGCCAGTGTTGTGTTTTAAGATTAAAACAGCTTTTTCTTGATTCTGGATAATAACATTTTGAGTGATTTTAAATAATTGTGTAGTCATAATATTAAGTAATTGTATAGTTGAATTATATATGAATACTTGATTGGTGTCAAAATGAGACAGAAACGGAGTATAATAGTTGACAATATTATAAAAAGTATTCATACTACTAATAGTACAAATAAAACATAGGAGGGAAACAAATGGAAACATCTTTTTTTCTAATAAAGCCCGATGCTGTAAGAAATGGTTATGTCAAAAAGATTATAGAATTTCTTGAAAAAAGAGGTTTTAAGGTGTTAGCAAGAGAAACGAGGGTGCTTAGCAGAAGAGATATAATGTTTCTATATCCCATGCATATTAAGGAAGTATTCTTTAATAACATTGTCGCGTTTATGGATTCAGGCCCATCGGAAATTTTAATGGTACAAAGAGATTCTGCCACTGAAATTTTAAATAGGTTAGTAGGCGTCACTGATCCCCAAAATAATAGCGAGAATACATTGAGATATCGTTTTGGCACAGATCTTAGACATAATGCCGTGCATTCGCCTAATAGCGAAGCAAGCGCGGCAAGGGAGATTCTGTATTTTTTTCCTAAATGGCAACGGGATGTTTGAGGGAGGGGCTATTAAATTTAATAGCCCCTTAATTATTAATTAAAAGGGCTATTGTGAGAAAAAATAATGATAAAAAAATAAGATTAGGTGTTTTTGTAGATGGTGATTTTATCCCTTCTTTTGATGGAGCCGCCAATAGATTTCATTATTTATCTAGATCTCTTCTATGGGCAGGTGTCGAGGTGGTAATTTTTCACGGTTATCGCGGTTGGTCTGATCTAAAGTTAATCAAAAAAGAGAAATTTAAAACATATATTTTTCCAATTGAATGTTATTACAATAATTTAGATCTAATTGCGTCTATTATTAAAAAAGAAAAAATAGATATTATCCAATTTGATAATTTAGAACCCATTATATTACAGGGGATAAATCTATCGCATTTAACCAAAACTTATCTTGTAAGTGAAATGCATTATGTGGTCAGATCTTTAGCAAGAGACCTTGGGGCTTCTGCGACGAGGATTAAAACAATAAAGAAAATAGAAGAGACTGTTGGCGAATCGATAGACCATTTAATATGTCTCAGTAAAGACGACAAACAATTTCTTATAAAAAACATGAATCTATCTAAAAGCAGAATATCGGTCATGCCGAGCGGGGTTGATACAGAGGATATTAAATATTGGGGTCCAAACTTTAAAGAGAAAACAATTATTTTTTTAGGAAATCTTTTTTTTGAACCAAATTTAGAAGCGGTTAAAATAATTTATAAATATATTTACCCTAAATTAAAAAAATACAATTTTCGTTTTTTAATTGTCGGTGATTGCCCAAAAAAGGTTAAAGCCAGATATCAAAGCGCTAATTTCAAATTTACGGGTACGGTTAAAAATTTAAATCAAATATTTAGAAAGTCTACATTCGGGTTGGCTCCGATTCTAAGTGGAACGGGATTGCGAATTAAAATTTTAAATTATTTAGCCGCAGGTATACCTGTTATCGCTACAAATGTAGCTGTTTCTGGTCTAACCAATAAAAAAAATATTATCATAGAAGATGATTTTAAAAAATATCCTCAAATTATCATTGATTTAATAAATAACAAAGACAGATCCATAATGTTATCACGAATAAGCAGGGCAATGATGTGTAAAGATTTTAAATGGAAAAATATCGCAGAAAGAACTAAATTGATTTATCAAAAAATATTACAGTTACCGTTAAAGAACAAAAGCTCATTGATAGGAAATATTCCAAAACTTAAAAACAAGGAGCCGGTATGGCTTGAGGAGGCAAAAAAGAAAAAAAGATTCACAGAGCGCAATAAAATGAAAGAGCGGTTTCAATATGCTATCATACAAAACAATAAATTTCGTATTATAAAATAATTTTATGACAAAAATTATTGCTTTTGAGGGTGTGCCAGGAGCAGGGAAAACAACTTTAATAAGAAAAATTATTGAGAAAAATCTATTAAAAAAATGTATTAACATTCCTCAATTAGAGATTTCTCAACAATTATGTGACTTAAAGAATGATTTAGAAGTGTCTATGCTTTATTTAGACGCTGAAGGACAGAAATTTAATAAAATCACTAACCTCCTAAGGAAATACGACTATATTTTGTTAGATAGAACCTTTTTAACCACATTGGCGTATTGCTATGCTAGAGCAAAAATAAAAAACGACAAAAAGCAATACTCAATGTTGTTAGATTATTTTAGGCAACTTGATGAAAAAGATTTTTTCATAGAACCGACACATGTCATCTGTTTTTCACTGCCTATAAAGGAAAGTATATCAAGAAGATCAATGTTTTCTAAAATAAATGAATACCATTATTGGTTTAATTTTAAGTTTTTAGATTTTTTTTCAAAATTTTATAGTAAAAAAAACCTTGCTAAGTTTAAAATACCTAAAATAATATTTATCAATGCATCAAGGTTAAATGAAACGGATTTAATAAAAAGAGTAATTAGAATTATATGTGCTTAAAAAAGACAAAAATGAAGGATGAAATAGATATTTCAATTATAATTCCAACCTATAATTATAAAGATCGCAATCAAAATCTTTATAACTTGTTAATTGCTTTAAATAAACAAAGGCAAGCGAATGGCAATTTTGAAATTATTATTGTTAATAATTATAATTCTTCAATAGGCGAGGAGACGATAAATAAATTTAAAAGATATATTAAAGAACTAAAAATTATTGAAGATCCAATCGTCGGTTTGAGTCATGCAAGAAATAGCGGCGTATCAAGCGCAAGAGGCAAAATCGTGGCATTCCTTGATGATGATATAGTCCCTTCAAATGGTTGGTTGAATTCATTAATAAGCGCGCACAAAAAACACAATGCTCTATGTATCGGAGGGCCTGTAGTCCTTAAAGAAAAAAACTTAGTGTTGCCGGGATGGCTTACAGATTATTATTTAAGATTTTTATTACCACCAAAGTTTCCAAAATATTCGTGTAAAATAAATAAACCGTTTTATTTGATTGGCGCTAACATGTCATTTAAAAGAGAAGCTTTCAAGCAATATGGTTTATTCGACGAATCTCTTGGACGCAAAGGTTTCTGTTTGCTTTCTGGGGAAGATATAGAATTCATCATAAGGATTAAACAAGATAATGTTTTTTTTGAATCAAATGCTTTGGTTTTTACACAAATCAAGCCAAATAGAATCTCGCGTTATTTTTTTATGAAGAGAATATTCTGGCAGGCAATTTCCGAAGCAAGAATTGTTAACAAGCATAGTATTTCTGAATTATATGATAAGTCGGAGTTAACTATATCAAAAGTAGTTATTAAAGATTTGTTAAAATTGTTAAGACATGCTAAATTTTTTCAAGCATTTTGTATTATGCTGAGACTTGTTACATTTAAATTGGATTTGTTATTAAAATTATGAAAATTTGTTTAATCTCGCCAATTGACGAAAGAATTCCGCCTATATTGTATGGCGGCATCGGGCGTGTGGTATATAATTTGACAGATGGACTGGTAAAGAAAGGACATGATGTAACTCTTTTAGCTTCTGGAGATTCCAATGTCTCGGATAGGATAATTCCCGTGATAAACAAATCCTTAGGCGTTAGCGGTATTAATAACAGCCCTAAAAAGCGTGAAGTTTTTTTTCAAATGGCGATAGCAAATATTATTAATATTCTATTAAAAAATAAGTTTGATATAATCAGTAATCATTTGGGTTGGCGTTTGATCCCTTTTGAAAATTTAATATCTGATCCAATCGTTACAACATTGCATACGCCGCTTGACCAAGAGAACAAACAGATTTTATTTTCAAATTATCCAAATCATCCCGTAATAAGCATTAGTAAAAACCAAAGAAAGCCATTGCCAAAACTTAAATACTTAGGAAATGTTTATAATGGAATAAATATCTTTTTGTATGATTTTTCAGATATCCATGATGATTATTTAATGTTTTTAGGCAGAATGTCGCCTGAAAAGGGGGTGTTAGAGGCTATCCAAATTGCTAAAAAGATGAATATGAAATTGGTTATCGCGGGAGCGATTCATAATTGGGACAGAGTATATTTTGAATCAAAAATTAAACAACATATAGATAATGAAAGTATTGTGTTTGTAGGTGAGATTAATGATAAAGAGAAAAATAAATTGTTAGGTAGAGCGAAAGCATTACTTGCTCCAGTACAATGGGATGAACCATTTGGTTTGACATTTATAGAATCAATGGCTTGCGGAACACCTGTGGTGTCATTTAATCGTGGCTCAGTAAAAGAAATTATTATCGATAAAAAAACAGGGATAATAGCAAATTCAATCAATGATATTTGTAATCGATTTAAAGAATTAGATAGAATAAATCGCGTAGACTGCAGAAAGCATGTTGAAAATAAGTTTGTTTCTGATATTATGGTTAATAATTATGAAGAAATATTTTTAAATTATTTAAAAAAAATTAATGAAAAAAATAAACGATAAATACAAAAGAGAGTTGAATTTCTGGATCAATAAATGGGAGGAAAAAATGCAGAAGGATTGGTGGAGTGACGATGTGCCAACATTGTTAAGAATAAATAATAATCCAAATATTTATTCTTACCAGCAACGTAAAAAGCAGGAAGCAAAGGCTTTATTTTTAAGATTTTTAAAAGAAACCGAAATAAGCGATAAATCATTTTTAAAAAACAAGATTGTAGTTGATATCGGGCCGGGTCCCATGGGACTATTAGAAGCCAGTAATGCTAAGATTAAAATTGCAATAGATCCTATAGCTCAAGAATATCAAAAACATAATCTCTTGTTGAAAGATTCTGATGTCGTGTATATAAACTTACCCGCCGAGAAGATTCCTCTATTAGATGGATATGCTGATGTGGTGATATCTCGTAATAGCTTAGATCATGTTTCTGATCCTATTAAAGTAGTAAAAGAAATTTATAGAATTTTAAGAACCAATGGTTATTTTGTTTTAAATGTTGATATTAACCATCCCTCAACGATTGCTGAGCCTCATAAAATAACACAAAGTATGATAAAAAAAATAACTCAAGATTTTGAATTAATTAGAAAAATTATATATAACAAACCCCATGGCTGGAAAGGGAAAATGTATGTTGGATTGTTTAAAAAAGTTAATAAATAATTCATTTATATTCTTAAGTGACGAATATTATTTTTTACTTCCCCAAAACCACTTTCTTATTAGCCAGAACAAGTTGGCTTTTAACACAGGTCAATAATTCTCTTTTTTCAAGAATATTTCCTTTTAATAGGATATATCTATCATAACTTTTGATATCAATTTCTTCGGAAGTTGATTTTTTAGTTTTAATTTCCCAAAACATTTGTTTGGGTAATTTCCATTTTGGCTTTAATGTCTTCAAGAACGGAAAAGATGATCCGGAGCGATTTTTTACCGAAAGATTTTGAATCTGTTATATTGTGGTTTGTTTTACTCATAGGTTGATTATATCAGTAAAATGTTGTATATTTCAAGTATAGTTGGTTAAGAAGAATTAAAATAAATAAAAATATGTTTAATACTAAAAAAATTTTCATTGCGTTACTTCCACTTTTATTTTGCCTTTTATTCTTTGCTCAAAACGCGAAAGCGGAAATTTACACAGCAACAAATTTTCAGTCAGTTTCGTGTCCCTATGGATCGGAAGTTACCGCGATGAGTCTAACCTCACCGGGCGATAATGTTACGATAGCGGGAACAGGATTTGGCGATAGAAATATTACTGATAGCGTAAATGAAAGTGTTTATATTCCAAATCCGACAACAGGTGGAGTTTATAATGTATATAGAGGTCAACGAGATGAAGGTGGTCAAATTGTGTATTTTGGTCTTATGTCGTGGAATGACAGCGAGATTGGACTAGAAGTAAAGCAAGGGTTAGGAAGTTCTCTCGGATCTTATATAATCTTGAGAACATACAGCGATATAAACGATAGTCAAGGTAGTTGTGTTCAGGGTACATTAACAGCTGGTCTTATTTGTACTTCTTTTACATATTCTGATTGGGGTACTTGTCAATCTGATAGTACGCAAACAAGAACAGTTTTAAATTCTTATCCGTCTGGCTGTTCCAGCGGAAATCCTGTATTAACTCAATCATGCACTCCCGCTTGTACTGCTAATGACTATTCTTGCAACGATTGGAGTAGTTGCTCGGTTAGTGGCGACCAAACCAGAACTTGTAATAAAATTTCTAATTGTGATGGGGGAGTACAAATGCCGGAAACTTTACAAAGTTGTACATATGTGCCACCAATCTGTAATTCTTGGACTTATTCTGTTTGGTCTGATTGTCAAACCGATGGCACTCAAACAAGAACTATTACAAATTCTTCGCCCGATAATTGTGTCGGTGGTAACCCCGTTTTAACTCAAAATTGCAACTATATACCTTTTTGCACCATTGATGATTATTCTTGTGGGGATTGGTCGGCTTGTTCGCAAGGTGGCAACCAAACAAGGGCGTGTGATAAAATTAAGAATTGCCAAGATGGCGCAGTTTCTATTACTACAAATCAATCATGCACTTATGCTCCAGATTGTATTTTATTTCGCTATTCCAGTTGGTCCGAATGCTCGCAAGACGGCAAACAAACGAGAAGTATAACATCAAGATATCCGTCTAATTGCGAAGGTGGCGTTTCGTCGCAGACTACACAGTCATGCACTCCGCCATGTAATGCTGATACATGGATTTGTGGTTCATGGGGTGAATGTTCGCTTTCCGGGATACAAAGCCGTGATTGTACTAAAACTTTTGATTGTCTTAATGTACAAACAGCATCACCAATCACTGCCCAGTATTGCGAACCTCCAAGCAGACCAATGTCGCAAACACCGCCAAGTGGCACTGATGAAATCTTAAATCAAGATACGATTATAAAATCAACCGTAAAACTCTTATGCCCGGTAGATAATTATAGAGCCAGTCAAGGATCTGGTACTGTTATTGATTCAACGGGGACTATTCTAACTAATAAACATGTTATCGCTGGAACATTAGGGTGTTTTGTGGGGTTTATAGATGATTTTAACGATGAACCATATTTTGGTGATAAGCATATAGCCGATATTATTAAAATTTCATCAACTCAAGATGTTGCTATTTTAAAAATGCGAAATCCAAAAAACATGAGATTGTCATATGTTGATACAACAAAAGGTAGTGTCAATTTCACGCTAGGCACAAAAATTACAACCTATGGCTATCCAGCAAAATTTGGTACAAAAATTACATATACAAGCGGTGATTTCAGTGGGACAGAAGGAAGCTACCTAAAAACAACTGCCATACTTGAATATGGCAATTCTGGCGGCGGCGCTTATTTAAAAAACGGAACATTTATAGGTATACCATCCGCCGTAGTTAAGGGACAACTTAATGCGATGGGATATTTGTTATCTATAGATGTAATTAAAGCATGGCTCAACGATTCAACTGTTGCTTCTGGAAATACAAACAATAATAATTATTCTCGCGTTTCGGTTTTAGAAGATATGGATTTAAATAAACTTGGTTCTCTTGAATTATTTATTCCTGATGTTGACGATAAAGGTAATCTTTCTACTTCTGAAAAAAATAAAAGTTTGCAAAATACTGAAGAACAACCGCAAACAAACCAAACTCAAAAAGAATTAACTATTATTGAGTCTGATGATTTAGATGAAGAAACAGATTCAAAACAAAATGAAGAAAATAAAAAAGATGATTCCGATGTTGAAATTTTGGAGCAAAGAAAAAGTATAGTTGCTAACGCCGTTCAAGAGATAACCAAAATTGCTGAACATCATAATGAGATTGGAGAAGAAATGAAAACAACCATCCAATCACAAACTCAAAACCAAGAAAAAATAGAAACTAGTATACAAAAGATTAAAAGTAGAGGTGGCGTTACAAGATTCTTTATCGGACCTAATTATAGTGAAATAAAAAAATCGGAAAGAATATTAGAACAAAATAAAGAACAAATTCAAAAGTTAAACGAAATTAGAACTCAAATAATTGATCAAGGAGAACAATTACAAATTATAGAACAAATCCAAGCTCTTGAGAGGGTAAATGAAGAAACTGAAACCTTATTAAACGAAACTCAAAAAGGATTTAGCCTTTTTGGCTGGATGTTCAGATTGTTTGCAAAATAATTTGATGAAATGGTAGGATGTTTTCCGCTTAGTCTATAAAAATATGGAAAATGACGAAATAGAAAAAAACAATTTTTTTCTTCTTGATAAGTATTTCCAGCTAATTCTTGAAAGAGATAAAGCAATAATTTTTTTGATTCAGTTAATTATTGCTTTGTTGGTAATAGCAAGTTTTAGCGATAAAATAATATCAAATATTATTCCTATAAAAATTTTAATTGCTATCTTGCTTTTTCTAACTACGTTAATGTTAATTGATTATTTATTAAAATTAAACAACGGACTCAACGCATATGCCAAAACTTTGGGCGATAAAAGTAATGATGCAAAAAAATGGTTCAGAAAATTAATTGACGGATCTATTTATCTGTATACATCAATGATTATAATAATCATTGATGTAATTATTGGTCTTATTATTCTAAATTTACTAATATCGCTTTACGCATTTTTGGTGCAGATAGTAATTTTTGCGATTTATATTTTCAAAAAGGATAAAATAAAGGAATTTGCCACCAAAGAATAAAATCAGGTCAGAAGTGTTTTATTCTTGTTGACAGTTATGTAAAAGGGTTCCAATTTCGTCCCATACGGTCAGCCCGACTTTTAATCTGGGGACTGTCCCCAAGAGGGGACAGTCCCCATTGAGGCAGGTTATGGTAAGATTAAAATAAATTAATTAAACAATTATGAAAAATATTATTTTGTCGGTTGTGGTTTTGGTTGTTGTGGTTGGGGGGTTTTATCTTCTTTCGAAAATTCCCAGTGATGAGGCGGTGAAGGGAGTTGAATTTGGCGATGAATTGCGGGCGGAAATAGCGCGGGAAGGGACGGGCGCGGAGGCGAAGAATGGCGATAAAGTTTCCGTTCATTATGTTGGCGTTTTGGAAGACGGGACTAAATTTGATTCAAGTTTGGATAGAGGCCAGCCCTTTGTTTTTTCATTGGGCGCGGGGCAGGTCATTAGCGGATGGGATTTGGGCGTGGTTGGGATGAAAGTCGGAGAAATCAGGCGGCTCTATATTCCTTCAGCATACGGTTACGGGGAAGCTGGCGCGGGCAACGGTTTAATTCCCGCCAACGCCAATTTGGTTTTTGAGGTGGAGTTGTTGGGGATTGAGTAGAATTTTTGACAAATGGGCGGGGGTTTGGTATGGTCTTAGTAAGATGAAAAAAATAATTTATCTTGATAATGCGGCGACGACGCCGGTTGATGCGGTTGTTCTTAAAAAGATGTTGCCGTATTTTTCCGAGAAGTATGGCAATCCTTCCAGCATTCATCGCCTCGGGCAGGAAACATTTCAAGCGATAGAAGAGTCGCGCCGACAGGTCGCCGATTTTTTGAATTGTTCTCCAGAAGAAATATATTTTACCGGCTCGGCGACGGAAAGCGACAATTTGGCGATTTGGGGGATAATTGAAAAGATTATTTCCTTGGGTTCGGCAAAACCGCATCTTATTATTTCTGCGATTGAGCATAAAGCGGTTCTTGAAATATGTCATAAACTTGTTGAAAGGAAAATGGCCGAATTGACTGTCTTGCCGATTAACGAAGAGGGATTAGTTGAATTAACGAGTTTAGAAAAGGCGATTAAAAAAAATACGCGGTTGGTCGCGGTCATGTATGCTAATAGCGAAATAGGGACAGTTCAGCCGATCGCGCGAATTGGGCGATTGATTCAAAACATTAACAAAAAAAGAAAAGAGCCAATTTATTTTTACACTGACGCGGTTCAAGCGGCGAACTATCTTGATTGTCGGGTTGACAACCTTGGGGTTGATGGGTTATCTTTCTCGGGACACAAAATTTACGGGCCAAAAGGAATTAGCGCTTTTTATTTAAGAAAAGGAACGCCGATTACACCCATGATTATTGGCGGAGGACATGAGAAAGGGTTAAGGTCGGGAACAGAAAACGTTCCGGGCATTGTCGGATTGGGAGCGGCGGTTGAGAGAATAAGAAAGTCGGGCGGAGACGGCGCGCAAATTAAAAAATTAAGAGACAAACTTATCACAGGTATTTTAAGAGATATTCCTAACGCGCGGTTCAATGGTTCTTTGAAAGAACGCTTACCCAATAACGCTCATTTTAGTTTTAAGGGCGCGGAAGGGGAAAGCATTATTATGGAATTATCTCAGCGAGGAATTTGCGCCTCAACTGGTTCCGCTTGCGCTAGCCATTCTTTAAAACCATCAGATATTTTGTTGGCGCTTGGTTTATCTCACGAAGAAGCGCATTGCAGTGTCCGACTTACATTAGGCAAACAGACAAAGCCGTCAGACATAGATTATGTTTTAGAAATTTTGCCTGGGATCATAGAGAGGTTGAGAAAAATTTCGGGAAGATAAATAGAATTTTCAATTTCCAATTATCAATTTCCAAACAATTCTCAATGATTAAATTTTCAAATAAGAAAAACAAGAATAAGATTAAGAAAAATTTGAGAGTTTTGAAAATTGAAAATTAAGAAATTGTTTGAGAATTGAAAATTGAGAATTGAAAATTATTCCCATGTATTCCAAAACAGTTATTAAACATTTTCAGCATCCCAAAAATATGGGAGCGATGAAAAATCCCGATGTTCAGGCGGAAGAGGGTAATGTTGTTTGCGGCGACATTATGAAAATTTATTTAAAAATTAAAGATAGCAAGATTAAAGATATTTCTTTTGAAACGATGGGTTGCGTGGCGGCGATTGCTACTTCTTCGATGTTGACAGAGATGGCAAAAGGAAAAACACTTGCTCAAGCTGAAAAAATTTCATATAATGATGTGGCTAAAGAACTAGGTCAATTGCCACAAGTAAAAATGCATTGCGCCGACTTAGCCGTCAAGACATTACAAAAAGCGATTAAGAAGTATAAAAAAAGTAATTTATAATTTAATACTATGGGTGTTCCAAAACAAAGGCATACAAAATCAAGAAGGAATAGGCGGCGTTCGCATCACGCCTTAAAAGAGCGGAGTTTTCCCACCTGCGCGAAATGCGGTTTTGCTGTTATGTCTCATCATGTTTGTCAAAATTGCGGAACTTACGCGAACAGGGAAGTGATTGATGTTTTAAGCAAGCTCACTAAAAAAGAAAAAAAGACAAAAGAAAAGGAATTATCCGAACAAGAGAAAGGACAAACCGAAGAAAAAGAATTAAGCATGGGGGATCTCTCCAAGAAGTAGAATAATTATTCATAATTCTAATTTATGGCGAATAGGCATTTATCAAGAAGTATCGCGATGCAATCTCTTTACGAATGGGATTTTAAAGGTAAGAACGACAGTAAATTAAAAGAATTTGTTGAGCGAAACATTGAAGAATTTGGTCCAGGATTGGAAGATTATGATTTTGTTTGGCAAATCATTAACGGGGTCGTTAAAAACATAGAGAAACTTGATAAGATTATTGAAAAATCAGCTCCCGAATGGCCGATTGACCAAATTACCATTGTTGACCGAAATGTTTTAAGAATTGGGCTTTACGAACTTCTTTTCGGTAATCGTGAAGAGGTTCCGCCAAAGGTGGCCATTAACGAAGCGATTGAATTGGCTAAAAGTTTCGGCGGCGAGTCATCGGGCAAATTTATCAACGGGGTTTTAGGAACGGTTTACCGCGAAATCGGCGAGCCGGGGAAAAACGAGTAAAAAATGAATTATGGCTCAAAAACCAGTGGACAGTATTTTAAAACTTGAAAAAAAAATCGGAGTTGAATTTGACAATAAGGATTTATTGCGGCATGCTTTAGTTCACCGCTCTTATTTAAACGAAAATCCAGAATTTCACTTGAAAGACAATGAACGGCTTGAATTTTTAGGGGACGCGGTTTTAGAGATGGCCGTGACAGAGTATCTTTATTCCAACTATCCCAATCCAGAAGGAGACCTGACAAACTGGCGTTCGGCTTTGGTCAACACCAAAATGCTTTCTAAAATTGCCAGCAAACTTGGGATTAACAATCATTTGCTTTTAAGCCGAGGCGAAGAGAAGGACACGGGCAGAGCGCGCCAATGTATTCTTGCGAACGCGATGGAAGCGTTGATTGGAGCTATTTTTTTAGATAGGGGTTATCAAAAGGCGGCGGAGGTTATCCAAAGAGAAATCTTAGGAGAGTTGCCTCATATTATTAAGCAAAAACTTTATCGCGATCCCAAAAGCCGTTTTCAAGAAAAAGCGCAAGACATTGCCGGCATTACCCCAAACTATGAAGTAATTAGAGAGTGGGGCCCAGACCATGCTAAGAGTTTTATCATCGGTGTTTATTTAGGTAAAGAATTAGTGGCCGAAGGCGAGGGCGTTTCAAAACAAGAAGCGCAAGAAAAAGCGGCCGAAGCGGGGTTAGAGAAGAAAGGGTGGAAATAAAAATTATTTATTATTATGCTTATTATTCGTTTAATTAGGACAGGAAAAAAGAATGCTTCCAGTTTTCGGGTTGTTTTAACGGAGAAAAAAAATGCGGCGAAAAGCGGCAGATTTTTAGAGGTTCTCGGAAGTTATAATCCGCGCTTGCGCGAAAAGAAAATTACTCTAAAAAAAGAGAGAATAGAATATTGGATTTCTCAAGGCGCTCAAACATCCGACACGGTTCATAATTTATTGGTCAGCCAAGGCGTTATTAAAGGACCTAAAATTGCGAGAAAAATTAAATTAAAGAAAGGCGCGATCGCGCCAGAAGGAGAACGACCAGTCGAACAACCAGCAGAAGAGAAGAAAGAAGAGAAGAAAGAAGAAGCGAGTGAAGAAGAAAATATTGACAAAATATAAAAGTGGAGTAAAATACGAGATAAAGTAGCGGAAAGAAAGGTCGGGCTACTGCGATATAGTTAGAACTAATTTAGAAAAGAAAAAATATGGCTACTACACCAGCTGATAAAGATTTTTTGGAGTTTGTTATTAAATCAATTGTTAGTCACCCAGAAGATGTGAGCGTGACTCGAACTGTTGATGAAATGGGGGTTCTCTTGAACCTTAGAGTTCATCGAGAGGATATGGGTCAGGTCATCGGAAGGCAAGGAGCGACCGCTAAGGCGATCAGAAGCATTCTTAGAGTAATCGGTCTTAAAAACAACGCGCGAATCAATCTTAAGATTGAAGAGCCCGAAGGTGGAAGAATGGATCGGACTGAAGACACTCCGACCATAGCTCCCGTTGAAGAAGCTCCTAAGAAAAATGTTGACGAAGTCGTTGATGAATTAAGTTTGTAATTTGTCTTTGACAAATATAGAAAACCGCGTTTCAATAGAGAGACGCGGTTTTTGTTTATTATGAAATTTAATATTATTACAATTTTTCCGGATGTTTTTGAACCATACTTTAACGAAAGTATTATTAAGCGCGCGCGGGCGAAGAAATTGGTTCAAATTAAGATTTATAATTTGCGGAACTATACGAACGATAGACACAGAACAGTTGACGACCGACCTTATGGCGGAGGCGCTGGTATGGTTTTTATGGTCGCGCCGATTTTGAAAGCAGTCGCGGCGTTAAAGAAAAAATTTAGCGGCAAAAAATTAAAAACAAAAATTGTTTTGCTTTCCGCGAAAGGGAAAAAATTTGATCAAAAAATGGCGAAGAAATTTTCAAAATTAGACAATCTTATTTTAATTTCGGGCCGTTACGAAGGAGTTGACGAAAGGGTCGCGAAATATATCGCCGACGAAGAAATTTCTATTGGCGATTATGTTTTAACGGGAGGAGAACTTCCAGCGATGATTGTTGTTGACGCGGTCGTCCGACTTATCCCAGGAGTTATTACTGAAGATTCTCTAAAAAGAGAAAGTTTTTTTAAAGAAAAATATATTGAGCATCCGCATTACACCCGTCCAGAAGAAATTATTATTAATGGAAAAAAAAGAAAAGTTCCAAAAGTCCTTTTATCAGGCGACCATAAAAAAATAGAGGAGTGGAGAAGCAGATAGATTTATGACAAAGTGTTCAACCCTGAACGTTGAACACTTTAGAGGGTTGACAGTTAAGTGGGGATAATATAGGATAGGACAGTAGCGTTCTTTAAAAAAAGAATATTGTAATTTTGTACAGTTGTCCCATCTTGATTGTAATCGATCAAGATTGCTTGTCTAAATTTTAGACAAGCTTGAGTCTATAATTAAATCTTTTGGATTTAATTTTTTTGTGAGAGTTTGATCCTGGCTCAGGATGAACGCTGGCGACGTGGATAAGGCATGCAAGTCAAACGACCCTAATTTATTAGGGTAGTGGCGAACGGGTTAGTAACACGTAGGAATTCACCCTAAAGACCGGAATAACTCGGAGAAATCCGAGCTAATACTGGATGGTCTCGTAAGAGTAAAGTGTCATCTTCGGATGATTTCGCTTTAGGAGAAGCCTGCGTCCTATCAGCTTGTTGGTGAGGTAATGGCTCACCAAGGCGATGACGGGTAGGGGAGGTGAGAGCCTGACCCCCAACAATGGAACTGAGATACGGTCCATACACCTACGGGTGGCTGCAGTCGAGAATCTTCCACAATGGGCGAAAGCCTGATGGAGCGACGTCGCGTGAGTGAAGAAGCCCTTCGGGGTGTAAAACTCTTTTAACAGGGAACAAATCCGATTTATCGGATTGAGCGTACCTGCTGAATAAGGGGTGGCTAACTTCGTGCCAGAAGCCTCGGTAATACGAAGGCCCCGAGCGTTATCCGGAATTATTGGGCGTAAAGCGTGAGTAGGCGGTTTTAATAGTGGCTGGTCAAATTCTGGTGCTTAACTCCAGAACTGCCAGCCAAACGTTGGAACTAGAGCAAGCGAGAGGATGATGGAACTTACCAAGTAGGGGTGAAATCCGTTGATATGGTAGGGAACGCCAAAGGCGAAGGCAATCATCTGGCGCTTGTCTGACGCTGAATCACGAAAGCGTGGGGAGAGAAGAGGATTAGATACCCTCGTATTCCACGCTGTAAACGATGCCAACTAGCCGTTCGAAGTATCGACCCTTCGAGTGGCGAAGCTAACGCGTTAAGTTGGCCGCCTGGGAAGTACGGCCGCAAGGCTAAAACTCAAAGGAATAGACGGGGACTTGCACAAGCGGTGGATCATGTGGTTTAATTCGATAATACACGAGGAACCTTACCAGGGTTTGAAATTCTGATGAAATCCCTTCGAAAGTTGGGGCCTCTTAATAAGACATCAGAGTCAGGTGGTGCACGGTTGTCGTCAGTTCGTACTGTGAAGCGTTCCTTTAATTAGGTTAACGGACGCAACCCTCATCCTGTGTTACAAGTGTCACAGGGGACTGCCTCCGTATAGGAGGAGGAAGGCGAGGATGACGTCAAATCAGCGTGTCCCTTTGATATCCTGGGCTACACACATGATACAATGGCCGAGACAATGGGTTGCCAAACCGCAAGGTGGAGCTAATCCCATCAAACTCGGTCCCAGTTCGGATTGGGGGCTGCAATTCGCCCCCATGAAGCCGGAATCGCTAGTAATCGCAAATCAGCTATGTTGCGGTGAATACGTTCCCAAGTCTTGTACTCACTGCCCGTCAAACCAGGGAAGTCGGTAGCGCCCAAAGTCTCTCTTTCGAGAGGGCCTAAGGCGAGATCGGTGACCAGGGTTAAGTCGTAACAAGGCATCGGTAGCGGAAGCTGTCGATGGATCACCTCCTTTCTAATTTTTTTTAGGAAAAATTGGGGTGTCGATTGAGATTGAAAATTAGAATTCTATTTTCAATCTTAGGGTGTTGGCCGAACAGCCCAAAATATCGGCCACTGGGACAACTGTATAAGATTACAATAAAATTAAAGAGCCTTGTCTGATACAGATGGGGCTTTTTAGTTTTAATATGGGGGCTGCCCCCGTTGCGGGGGCAGCCCCCTCGTAGATTATTTTTATTGACCTTGTGTTTAGTTTTTGCTATTATGACGGTATATGGGCGCGTAGCTCAGCCTGGTTAGAGCGCGTCTCTGATAAAGACGAGGTCCCTGGTCCGAATCCAGGCGCGCCCACATTATAATGTTATCCACAAGCGGTTTGGCGATTTTTTTGTTAGAATAGAGGAAACAAGAACTATAAGCGAAAGGGGGTGAAACAAATGTTTATTCGCACATGGGCGGAAGTTGTGACTGCTTCTTTGCAGACACTTTGGACGGGTTTTGTAGAATTTTTGCCAAATCTTTTAGGCGCGATTGTTGTTTTTTTTATCGGTTGGATTATTGCGTCGCTTTTAGGGCGGCTCGCTACTCAAATTATTCAGACCTTAAGAATTGATCAGATTTTATCCAGAATGAATCTTAAAAAAGGTTTGGAAAGGGCGAATCTGAAACTTGATTCAGGCAAATTTATTGGCGAGTTAGTCAGATGGTTTTTTATAGTCGTTTTCTTAATGGCGGCTACGGACATCTTAGGACTTTCTCAAGTTACTGATTTTCTGACACAAGTTCTCCTTTACATTCCTCAATTGATTGTCGCGGTTCTAATTATTTTAGCCGCGGTTTTGATTTCCAATTTTATGCAAAAATTGGTTAAGGCGAGCGTAGAGGCGGCTGGGTTAGGATCATCTCACTTTTTAGCGGCGATGACTAAATGGGCTATTTTGGTTTTTGCTGGATTGGCCGCGTTATTGCAACTCGGCATTGTTCCCGCTTTGATTCAAACACTTTTTACGGGAATAATAGCGGCTTTAGTTATTAGCATTGGCTTATCTTTCGGGTTAGGAGGAAAGGATATGGCGATGCAAATTCTAAGCAAGTTGAAGAGAGATGTTTTAGGAGAGTAAGCGATACTTGACAAGGATACAGGATGGATATATCATCTTATACATAGTTTTGATATGATAAAAATAAAAAGACCAACAACAAAGAAAAGCGGATAAAAGGCGTTTATTTTTTGATGAACGAGACCGCTTTTCCAGCGGTCTTTTTATTTGGTTTTAGGCGATAAGAGAAAGAACCTTAACAATTGAAGTGGTTTTTCTGTTTATGTTAGTTAGAATAGATCAACTTAGAATGTTAGATAGTGGTTCTAATATTCAAAAAGTTGGAAGGATAAATTAAGTTAAGGGCTTATGAAGGATGCCTTGACATAAAGAGCCGATGAAGGACGTGGCGTGACTGCGATAAGCTTCGGGGAGGCGTTTAGCAGCCTTTGATCCGGAGATTTCCGAATGGGGCAACCCAACATTGTAAACCAATGTTACCTCGCTTTATTGCGGGGAGGGCACCTGGGGAAGTGAAACATCTTAGTACCCAGAGGAAAAGAAAACAAGCCTTCGCTTTTAGCGAAGGGATATTCCCTAAGTAGCGGCGAGCGAAAGGGGAGGAGTCTAAACCTATTTTTGTTTACAAAAATGGGTGTTGTAAGGTAGCAGTGTTCCAAGAAGGAAGGAGTTTAGAAATATGAAAGTGTTAATCAAATCTTGCTGGAAAGCAGAACCAAAGAGGGTAATAGTCCCGTAGGTGAAAATACTTTTGTGCTCCTAACTGTTATTCTTGAGTACCTCGGGACCAGACTATCCCGTGGGAAACCGGCAGTCCTACACTGCCAAGACTAAATACTCTTTATGATCGATAGTGAACTAGTACCGTGAGGGAAAGGTGAAAAGTAGCCCGATGAGGGCGGTGAAATAGAACCTGAAATCATAAGCCTACAAAGAGTCGGAGCCCCGCAGTTCTGCGGGGTGACGGCGTGCTTTTTGCAGAACGAGCCAACGAGTTTTAGTTTTTTCTTTGTTTAAGCCCGTCAGGGCGAAGGCATAGGGAAACCGAGTGTTAATAGCGCGTTTGTTATTTATAACAAGAGAAAAAGCTAAAGACCCGAAGCCAGTGCGAGCTAACCATGGCCAGGATGAATTTCCGAGAAGTCGGAAAGGAGGTCCGCACCCACTGATCGTGCAACATCAGGGGATGAGCTGTGGTTAGAGGTGAAATGCTAATCGAGCCTGGTAATAGCTGGTTCTTCCCGAAATAGTTTTAGGGCTAGCCTCTTGTAATTGGATATTTATATCCAAAGGTCTTTAGGGGTAGAGCACTGGATGAAGCAAGGCGATTTATCGTACTTGCCTCAATCAAACTCCGAATACTAAGGATTAAACAAGGGAGTCAGAACGCGGGGGCTAAGCTCCGCGCTCAAAAGGGAAACAGCCCAGATTGTCATCTAAGGTCCCTAAACCAAACTAAGTGGAAAAGGAAGTGAAATTTCTCTGACAGCTAGAAGGTTGGCTTAGAAGCAGCCATCCTTTAAAGAGTGCGTAACAGCCCACTAGTTCAGAGATTTTGCGCCGATAATTTAACGGGGCTAAGTTTGGTACCGAAGATACAGGCGTTCCGCTTTATTGCGGGACGCGGTAGGGAAGCGTTCTATGAGCGTTGAAGTCAAATCGGAAGGTTTGATGGAGATCATAGAAGCGAGAATGTTGGCATCAGTAACCACAATCCCGATGAGATATCGGGACGCCGAAAGCTCAAGGTTTCCTTGGCAATGAATATCAGCCAAGGGTTAGGCGGTCCTAAGTTGAGCCCTGCGTTATAGCGGGGTAGCTACGATGGACAGACGGTTAATATTCCGTCCCTTCAATATTTTTTCGATGGAAGGACGAGGTTTAGTAGTCTGAGCGGCTTATTGGATTGCCGTTCTTTGCTTGAGGATGTCTGTTAGGTAAATCCGGCAGACAATAGTCCAAGAGTTGAGAAAAGGTTTTCTTTCGGGATAACCAATTCAGGTGAGCAGACCTCCAAGAAAAGTTCCTAAGAAATAAGAATATTGAATCCGTACCCCAAACCGACACAGGTGAGCAGGGCGAGTAGCCCAAGGCGAACGAGTGATTTCTCGTGAAGGAACTCGGCAAAACAACGGGTGTAACTTCGGAATAAACCCTCCCCACAGAAATGTGGGGCGCAGTTAAAGATTCCTGGCGACTGTTTATCAAAAACACAGCTCCCTGCTAACTCGCAAGAGGATGTATAGGGGGTGACGCCTGACCAATGCCAGAAGGTTAACGGTTGACGTCTTGCTCTTCGGAGTAAGGCGAAGGCCCGAAGCCCTGGTGAATGTCAGCAATAACTATAAGATTGAACAATTGTAGTTATAAAATTTGGCCATATGCTGGAAACTCCGGAGAATATCAATGTACTCGCTATTAATAATAGCAGTGAAAATCATTGGTCGTCGCGAAATATTATCGCGGCCGGACAATCAGCAGGAAAGACTCTTATGGAAAACAAGTGGTTAAAAAACATACCTCCGGATTGGGGGCATTATTTGGCAGGATTTGTAGATGGAGAAGGAAGCTTCAATGTATCTTTAAGAAGAAAAGAAGATCATACAATGGGGTGGCAAGTAGTCCTAACATTTAATGTATCTCAGAAGGAATTATATATTTTATCCCAACTGAAAAAACATTTGACTTGTGGAAGATTGCAACACAGAAAAGACGGAATTAATTATTATGTTTGCGCTAATCCTTTGGCTATTATGAATCGGATTATTCCTTTTTTTAGAAAATATCGGTTTCGATCAGTCACTAAAAAAAAGAATTTTTCTATCTTTTCTCAAATCGCGGAATTGGTTTACAGAAAAGAGCATCTTAATAGAGAGGGATTAGATAAAATAATTGAACTCCGTGAAGAATTAAATAAAGGGAAAGGCAGAAAGAGAAAATATAGTATTCAAGATTGGGAAGAATACAAACAAGAGAATCCTCAGAGACTATACGCCAAACCGCGCGCTTTTCGTGAAGAACGCGGATGATATAGTCCAATCTTTACAGCGATGTAAAGTTTCTCAACAAATTGAGAATTAATAAATATATGAATTGTTCTAAGGTAGCGAAATTCCTTGACTGGTAATTTCAGTCCCGCACGAATGGCGTCACGACTGGGAAACTGTCTCCACGAGAAGCTCGGTGAAAATGCAGTAGGGGTGAAGATGCCCCTTACCTGCGGCAAGACGGAAAGACCCTAGAAGTTTTACTGTAAGTTCTCATTGAGGTATTGTTTTGAATGCGTAGTATAGCGGGGAGGCTTTGAAGTCCGGCTTTCGGGCTGGATGGAGCCGCCAGTGAAATACCCGTCTTTTAAAATGATGCTTCTAATTCGCCTTTTGGCGGAGACAGTGGGTGCTGGGCAGTTTTAGTGGGGCGCTATCCTCCTAAAAAGTAACGGAGGAGTTTATAAGGTCAGCTAGACCCGGATGGAAATCGGGTTCGTCGCGCAAAGGCACAAGCTGGCTTTACTGCAAGGCGGGCATGCCGCGCAGTCGCGAAAGCGGAACTTAGTGAACTGACCGTGGGTTGTAGAACCGCGGGAGATTAACGGATAAAAACTACTCTAGGGATAACAGGCTAATAAAGCCCAAGAGTCCATATCGACGGCTTTGTTTGGCACCTCGATGTCGGCTCATCACATCCTGGGGGTGAAGAAGCTCCCAAGGGTTTGGCTGTTCGCCAATTAAAGTGGTACGCGAGCTGGGTTCAGACCGGCGTAAGCCAGGTTGGTCCCTATCTGCCGTAGGCGTTGATACTTGAGGGAAGTCTTTCATTGTACGAGAGGATCCGAAAGAACAAACCTCTGGTCTACCAGTTGTCCCGCCAGGGGCATTGCTGGGTAGCTAAGTTTGGACGGGATAAGCGCTGAAAGCATCTAAGCGCGAAGCCCCTCCCAAGATTAGGTATCATAGATACGCGGGAGACGACCGCGTTGATAGGCTTCAGGTGTAAGCGCGGTAACGCGTTTAGCCGAGAAGTACTAATATATCATATTATTTATCCTTCTAACTTTTTGGATGTTATTTATAAAAACAGAGAAACAAATTCCAAACCGCTCATCTGGTGATAATGCCGAACGGGTTCCACCTCTTCCCATTCCGAACAGAGAAGTTAAACCGTTCAGGGCCGATGATAGTGGCTTTGCCGCGAAAGTAGGTTGTCGCCAGTTGAGTGGTTTGGAATAAAAAAAACAGTTCTTATTTTAATAGGGGCTGTTTTTGTTTTCTTTACTATATTATATAAAAGCATTATAATTATTTATATGAACAGACGAGTTGTTAAACAAATTATTATTGCTTTGATTTATCTGCTAATATTATTTGGCATTGGCTTTTTAATCTACCAGTCAAAAAAACCGAAACCAACTTGTTTTGACGGAATTAGAAATCAAGAAGAAACAGAAATTGATTGCGGCGGATCTTGTTTGCCTTGCGAATTAGTCTACATTAAAGAGATAGAAGTTATTTCAACTAAAATTATTCCAAATCAAGGCGTCTTTTATGATTTTTTCGCGCAAATCAAAAATCCAAATCAAAACTACGGCAGTGGGAATGTCCCTTATGAACTTTCGTTTTATGATTCTCAAAACAAGATTGTCGCCCAGGATTCTGGTTCAACTTTTATCTTACCAAACCAGACCAAATATTTTGTTCGTGTTAAAATAGAAAGCGGCGAGCCAATTAGTTTTGCTAATCTTTCTTTTGGTCAGATAGAGTGGGAGAAAATGGTTAATTATCAGTCCCCAGAGTTAGTCATACAACAGAAAGAATACCGTCTTTTAGGAGACAATGAACCAGGATTTAGCCAAGCAAGAGGGGTCTTAATCAATAAAACAAATTTTGATTTTGAAGAAATAGATATTGATGTTTTGTTATTTGATTCATCATATCAATTGATAGGCGTTGGAGCGACTAAAATTAAAACTTTATTAGCCGGAGAAGAGCGCGAATTCGTCGTGATTTGGTTCAGCGAAATTGGAGGCAAAACTGCCTTTATGGAGATAGAAGCAGAAACCAATCTTTTTAATCCAGACAATTATATTCCTGTCGGCGGGGGAGCGGAGAAGTTTCAGGAATACTAAATTGAAAATTGAAAATTAAAGCGTTGTGTTTAACCACTTAAAAAAACTTGACTGGGTTCTTTTTTCTTCTGTCCTGCTTCTCTTGGGAGCGGGGCTTTTAATTATTTATAGCATCGGTTCGCCCGAGTCACTTATGTTTTTTAAGAAACAATTCCTTTTTGCTATTTTTGGTTTCTTCGCGATGATTGGTTTGAGTTTTCTTGATTATAGAATTTTTAAGAATTCTTATGTTTTACTCGCTCTCTATTTATTATCATTGTTTCTCTTAACGGCGGTTTTATTCGCGGGGGAGGTAAAGGGCGCCTCCAGTTGGTTCCAGTTAGGTCCTTTGGGTTTTGAGCCGATAGAATTTATTAAAATTATCATTATTTTATTTTTGGCAAAATATTTTTCCTTGAGGCATATTGAAGTATATCAAACGCGTCATTTAATTGTTTCAGGCGCGTATATCGGATTGCCCGTAATAGCTGTTTTGCTTCAGCCGGATTTTGGTTCAATCCTGGTTCTGTTCGCCGTTTGGCTTGGTATAATTTTAATTAGCGGCATTAAGCTTCGGCATTTCATTGCTCTTATTTTGATCATGATTTTACTTTTTATCGGCGGTTGGTTTGGCGTTTTAAAGGATTATCAAAAGCAGAGAATTGCCACTTTTTTAAATCCATTAGAAGATCCATATGGGGGAGGGTATCATATTAATCAGTCGCTCATTGCCGTTGGTTCAGGTGAACTATTTGGCAGAGGGCTAGATTTTAGTCCGCAAGCCGGTCTCAAATTTCTACCCGAACAACACAATGATTTTATTTTCGCAACACTTGCCGAGCAGAGAGGACTGGTTGGAGTTTTTTATTTGTTAATTATTTTTGCTTTGTTGTTTTGGAGAATAATCAAAATTGCTCTGAACGCTACAAATAATTTTTCACGGCTTTTTGCCACGGGTTTTGTGATAATGATTTTCGCCCAAATGACAATCAATATAGGAATGAATATTGCGATTCTTCCTATCACAGGATTAACTTTGCCTATGGTTAGTTATGGAGGGAGTAGTTTATGGAGTATTTTTATAGGGATGGGTATTTTGCAGAGCATCAAGGCAAGGAGTTAAAATAGATACATAAAAGATACATAAACATTATAAAACATTAATAAATTAGCATACAAAACTATGAAATACCTTACTATCAAACAAGCATCTAAACTACTTCATGTCACTCCCTTGACTCTAAGAAACTGGGATAAAAAAGGAATTTTGAAACCATATCGCAATCCGGTTAATAATTACAGAGTTTATCGTATAGAGCAGATAGAAGAATTTTTAAGGCGGATAGACCTAAGTAAAGCGCGCCAAGCGCCAAGGAAGATGGATCTGTTTTAACAAATAATTTGTAATCAGGGGACTGTCCCTCGCGGCGAGGGACAGTCCCCGAAGAAAAACTGTTTCGCAAATTGTGAGCAGTTTTTTAATTTGAAAAATAAGGATTATCCCTAAATTAATCAGGGGGCTGCCCCCGAAGAATATAATTTATAAATCTTAACCCATAAGTGTGGATAACTTATTCCACCAAATTTTTATGCTGTTTGGTAAATATTTCGTTATCCGATAACCGATAGTCATTTTTGGCTTAAATGAACGAGAAATTCCTTAACAATTAAAAAATAAAACGACAAATTTTACCCTATCCGATAATATCGGATAGGGCGCTTGACAGCGCTTGTGGGTGGATTAAAATAGAGATAGTTATAAGCGCTTACTAAGATCTCATTTAATCCGTTTGCAATGCATTGCGGGCGGGAAAATTTCATAGGAGATCTTAGAAAAATTAAATTCAGTTTTCTGCAGAAAACCAGAATTCTTTTTGATATATTCATAAAGAATTCATTTTGGTTTTCTGCTTTTTATTTTATCTATTTTATGTACTGTTATTCACTCGCTCAATGCGCCTATCAAGATATAACATCAACCCTGTTGTTATTGCTTTTGGTTGCTCCATTTTTAGTTCTTGCGATTTATGGACGAAATTAAGGACAAAACAAATCCAGTTAAATATATTTCGCTTAAAGAAGCGTCTGAACTGTGTTCTTACTCGCAGGACTATTTGAGTTTGCGCGCGCGGCAAGGCAAATTAAAGGCGGCCAAAATGGGACGCAACTGGGTCACTCGCAAGGAGTGGGTTAAAGAGTATGTTGCTAAAGCGTCAAAGCCGATAGTAAGCGAAGCAACTAAGGAGAATATAAAAGAAATTAAAGAAATCTTAAAAGATGATCTTTTAATTGTCCCTAATTTATTTAGGTTAGGATATCTTAAACTCAAGCAAACGGAATTAAATTTAGAGAATTTGACAATTTCCCCTAAGAAACTTTTTGGGGAATTTGGATGGTTTGTGAATAAGGCGCAGTTATTGATTAACGCCTTTATTTTTCGCGCGGGACAGATGAGTAAGGAAATTGATTCGCGATGCGGTCGTTTAATTGGCTTATTTGACGCCTTTATTTCTACTCTAACAAAAAAGGGCGAAGAATTGGGCGCCGCCGCCGCTCAATTGTCTGAAAGTTTAAAAACTTATCGGGAAAAAATTATCCAGCCAAAATTCGCCTTAAGCGCTATTTTGACGATTTTAATTCTTTTGAGTTCGTTTTTACTTCTTAATGGCAAGGCGCGTGCCGACCTGGCGAATTGGGCGAATGATGCCGCTAATTTTGTTTACCTCCAAGGCAAAAATATTTCTATCGCGGTGGATAATATAGGAAGTTCAATCAAAAACGCGGGAAGCGCGACGGTTGAAGCCGTCAGCCAAGCGCCTCAATTCATTGAAGAAACAACTCAAAATATTGAGGAATTACCCTTTTTAATAAGTTCAACCGCTCAAAAGACAGTTCCTACCCTTAAGGATGGGGCGGAAATAAGCGTTAAGGGTCTTCAGAAAGGAATAGAGAGCGTTTTAGTGGCCATTGAAGAGGCGCCCGGCAAAGTTATTTCTTTCGCGCGCGAGTCAAAAAAGGCATTTGCGCGCGCAAGCCGGAAAAACGAGGAAATCAAATTCGCACTGAAATCAAACCTAAAAGATGGTTTTATCGGATTTCGGTCGAAAGTTGGCAATTTACCGGACCAAACGGTAAAATCTTTATTAAAAGCAAAAAATTTACCCAGTCAATTTGCTGAATTAGGACAAAATTTATATCAAAAAATAGAGCAAGTAAAAGTCCTCCCCCGGCAAATTAGCCAGTGGGGGAGGGGGCAAAAAACGTGGGCAGAGGAATTTTGCGCGGACTTATCATTTTCTGTTTCTGAAGAAATAAAAATAGCCATCTTGTATATTTCCGATGTTCCATCCGATATATCAAAGAAAATAGCAAACACTTATCTCTCGTCCATTAATATTGTTCAGGATTTATCCGATACGCTATCCGATACACCACAAAGGGCTGTAAATAAAACAAAAAACGCCTTTTTACCCATTCAAAAATCATTAGAAAAAGGGCGATTCGCGCTATTTATAAAAATAGGCGAAACGAGGATTTTCGCATCTCTCTTCTATAATGAAGTCAAAAATAACACCATTTTGCGGCCGACCAAGGTGGTAAAAAGCGGTCTTGGAATGATAGAACAAACAACAGCCAGCATTTTTGACTCTATCATCGCGCTTGGCGAAAAAACAGTTCAAATTTCCGATAAAATTCAAGATATCCTTGGCGAGACATATATTAAAGTTGCCGAGTTTTTAATTCCGGGATATTCATTTGACGAAACGGCGGAACTTTTACCGCAAAGAACAGTTATTACAAAAACAGAAGAGCCGATTATCCAGGAAGTGGTTAAACAAGTTCAGCAAATTACTCCCAAAGTGGTCATTACTGAAGTGACTAAAGAAAAAGTCATAGAAATTACGGAAACGGTCCAGTCGGCTGATTTAGTAGAAATTAATCAAGAATTGGAAGCTATTTCAACGAGAATTACTAATTTGGCGAGTCAAATTAGTTCTCGGATAGATTACACAACTCCTTCTTACACTCCTATTTATGTGCCTTCTTCTGGTATTCAAGTCAGCGGTCATGCCTTGCTGACAACTCTCAATGTGAGCGGTTCTGGCTCAATCGGCGGTTCGTTGTCGGTTCGCGGCAACACGGGCTTTGGAGACCCGAGTATTAGCACAGATACATTTAATGTTTATTCAACCGCCACATTCAGCGAATCGGCTTCGTTTAACAGTAGCGTCAGCGCCGCCAGTTTGGGTGCGGCGACATTAAGCATTAGCGGCGACGGGACAATCGCAGGTGTCTTAACCGCTGCGACGACGACTATAAGCGATTTGACGGTTTCTGGAAATGCTATCATTTCTGGCAACGCGACTACAACTGGCGCTCATTATATCAGCGGCGACCTGACTGTTGTTGGCGCCTTTAACCAATCGGGCGCAGCAGCTGGCTTTGCCACGACCACCATTGTTGGTGACTTTACTGTTCAAGACGCAGATGGCGCAGCTCATCTTTATGTCCAAAACAACACGGGCAATCTTGGCATAGGCACTACCACCCCCGACAGCAAACTAACAACTATTGGCAGAATTCACGCTTCCTCAACGACCGAGCAATTGCGGCTTTCTTACGATGTGGAATCTTCCAAATATGCCTCGTTCACGATAGACAGCAACGGCGACCTTAACATAGACCTCGCCGCAAACAACAGCACGACAACCATCTCCGACAACCTCTCCGTCCTCGGCTATCTCAATGTGGAAGGAAACGCAACAACGACGGGGAGTCAATACATTAGTAAGGACTTAACTGTGGATGGTGATTCCACTTTCAACGGAGCAATCACCCAAACAGGCAACCTCAACATCACCGGCTACGCCTCGACGACGGCGGGACTCTTCACCCAATCCAATATCCACGCGGGGGGAACTTTCTCGGTTGACGGCGCTTCCACTTTCAACAACAACTTAACCGTCGCGGGCGCGGGCAACATTCTCTTCTCCACCTCTGGAACCATTACCCAAACAGGCGCGGGACAAATTACATTGAACGGCAACATTGACGCGACCAACGGGTTAGATGTCACGACCGCCGACTTAACCGTCGGCGGAACCAACTTTGTTGTTAACCAAGGCACAGGCGCAATCACGATTCAAGACACCAATCTCTACCGCTCGGCCGCCAACATTCTCAAAACAGATGACGACTTCATTATTGCTCTCAACGCGACCACGACCGGCTCCCACTATATCGGCGGCGACCTCGGCATTCTCGGCAACGCTTCCACAACCGGCTCAATTAATGTAGACCAAAATCTAACCGTGGACGGAACCGGCAGTTTCGCCAGCGCGAAACTGACGATTGATGGAGATGGCAATCTAACC